>NZ_JBKFDK010000012.1:0-128539 GCF_046452435.1 Motilimonas thetidivivens | reverse complement strand
GTTTTATTTAACACATTGATATTATTTAATATATCGCGGTTTAAAAAGCGCTCCTACGGGCTAGTCGTGGCATGATCTGGCTTGCTGTTAGCCGTCGGTAAAGGTGATTTCAATATTGGCTTGCTGGCGATGAGCCAGATGAATAAAGCTGGTGATTTCGGTGATATTACGCAATATGGCGATTAGGCGTTTTATGTTGCTGGTGTTTAGCTCGCCTGCCGCGAATTCTTTGTCCAGTTGCTGCGCGGCGACAAATTCCACCTTTTGCCAGAATTTGACGGCTCTACTTGGCAGGCAAATTTTGGCCTGATAGCTTTGATAACCTTCCGATACCGATACCGAATGATGATCAAAACTGGGCGAAAATTTGTCCATGTCTCTTTGCCCTAGCTTGCTGGTAAGCGCCAGAATCGGCTCTCGGTACTCGTTAAAAAACTCACACAACAAGGCGTTGCAGCTGGCCTCAGACAGATGCTCGATAATGACATTGTCATCTTTCGTTATGCTGATTTTAATTGCATTCACTAAACTCATTTTGCTTCTCCTTGTGTCATGTTCACTGGGTGTGTATCGCTCTGGCATGGTAGCGAGTTGGGGCTTTTCTTACCGCGTTGGCGAAGTCATCAAGCCAGTGCGGGTCTTGCTGTAATAATGCGGTTTCAGCCGCGCACAGAGCAATGTCAATGTGGGCATCCACGTAGCTTTTGGGTGAATAATAAACGCGAACTATATATTGCTCAGTGGCGGTGCGATATAGGGTATATAACCATGGCTTCTCCTGTACTATCACACTGCTGTTGTCATTGATGGACGCGGCTTTGGGTCCGGGGTTCGGCGTGTTAGGTAACGGATCAGCTTGGTTTACATCCAGCAAGCTAAAGCGCATCTCAGGTGGCAAGGCGGCGGGATAAGCCGACTTATTGTAGCCAAAAGGACTTATAGTCAGCGTGTAACTGTTGGGATGCCAAATACACAATTTACATAGCACTAATACCTCCAGCAGATGATTATGCAAGGCGGGATGCTGCTGGCATATCGGCAACGCAGTGAGCAGTGCTAACTCGCTCATAAACTGCAAAATTTGTTCAATTGAATTTAAATGAGTGGGCGAGGCATCATCAAAACCATTGATTATTTCAAAGCGCTCATCACCGGAAAAATCTTCAAACACCTGCAGGTTATCTGGATGAAAACAGCTATACAAAGGCGCTGATTTACGGGTTGATATTGCCGCTGACATGGAGTCTTGTGTTGATAGAGTGATTGTTGCCATCAGGTACCTATCTTGCGTTAAATGCTGCGTGTTTATGGAAAGGTTGTCATGTTACCACTAAGCCATGTGTTAGGTAGCCGATAACAATGGGCTATTTTACTGGCTTGGAATTGAGTTCACGAAACCTGCTTTGTTATCTTGCTGTGAGGTTTAATTGATGAAATTATTACGCGTTAATTATCAGGGCTGGCCACTTTTACGTGGCATAGACTGAGCAAGGCTCAATTAATAATGGAGCATAATACCCATTAGTTGGCAGGATAAAATACCGGGCAAAATTCAGGACTGGCTGAATGGTCTGTAGCAGCAGGAGTGCAGAGGCTAGCGTATTTTAAACAGATGATTGCAAACAAAGATGCGAAATTATTTAAGATGGTAGAGGTGTTTCAGTGAGAGTAGAAGAAATAGACAAAATTCACGGGGTCAGCTGTTATGTGGATACGGGCAATGAGCTGTGTTTTGCTTATTTAGATGAGTCAACCTTATATATCGGTGATACCAGTGTCTCGCTAGAGCAAGAAATTGACAAAAGCACCTTGAACTTTGTAGACGGGCTATTGTGCTGGCAGGCTAACTCTGGCTCAGCTTCACTCTTGTATTCCTTGTCTGAACAAAAAGTAATGCGACAAGATGAGCAAAGTGGTACTCGTGTAGGCTATTACAAAATGCAAACTCTGATAGGTAATAGCATACTAATGTGGGAGGTTAATGAAGAGCTGGACGCTAACTACCTTTATGATATCACCAACCAAGCGAGTAAAACCTTACCTTTTGACCCGAGGTATCACGGCTTTGATGGTCAGCAACATATCTTTTTAGCTTATGGTGATTTTGAACTCGAAGAAACGGTGCGTGAGGATGTGCGTGCTTACAACCCCGATGGCGAGCTGCTTTGGGTTTTCCCGCTACGAGGAAGCACCTCAAATGGTTTCCAGAATGATGTTCCTTTAGAGCTAAATGCCGCACTGGGCATCTATGACGGTAAACTATGGCTTAAGCTCTCGTCCTATGACATTGTGGCCTTGGACTTAGCGACGGGCGAAGAAGTGGCCCGCCTTCAATTTGAAAGAAATGTGACAGAGTACCTGCAATTGGATGCGCGACAAGGCTGTTTATTTGGCACATCCCGTCAGCAATACTTTCACGTTGATTTAACCGAGCCTGAGTTACGGGTGCAAAAAGGCGATATCCGCGGTTTGGCCGAGGCGGGAATAAGGTCTGTATTTACGGAGTATTATTTCTGTTTCAACGATGCATTTTTATTTGTGGCCGAGCCAACCACGGGAGCGGTGGCCATGATAGACCGCCAGCAATGGCAAGTGGTACATGGGTTTAAGCCTGAAATGATCGGCAATAGTTTGCGCAAGTTAAATGGAACCAGCCTTCAGGGCAATAAGTTTTACCTGCTTGATGGCGCCAATACCTTGCACATTTATCAGTGGCAAGCCTAAGAAAAAGCGCCGCTTTGGCGCTTTGGCTAGCTGAATGGCCTTAAAGCTTGGGTCTAGGGCCTTAGGTCTTGGGCCATTCCGATCCTATTAATCTCCGTAAAAAGTCAGCTCAATCTTGGCTTTTTGTTTTTCTGCTTGCGCTAATAAACAAAATATCTCGGTTACATTCCTTAATAGCATAACTAAGCGATTGATTTTAGGTTGGTCTAACGGAGTCTCTTGCAAGGCTTGGGTAAATTGCTTGGTGGCTAAAAATTCGACTTGGCCAAAGTGGCGCATGTACGCCGCTGGTTTAAATATTTTAGCCTGATATTGCTCATAACCCTCAGACACTAAGGGGCAGTGCTCGGTATAACTGGGTTTAAACTTGTTGGTTTCCCGCTCCCCTAGTTTGTTATATAAGTCAAGAATCGGGGAATGGTGCAGGTAATACTCACTGACCAACGGCGCAAAGCTTTGCTGTGACTCGTATTCACTGGTGCTGCCGTCAGGCAAAATGATGTTACTTCTTAATAAATGGCTTGAGCTCATCAGTTCCTCTTCATTGTTTCATTCCCTGAGCAAGCTCAGGTCCCACGGGGAGGCGGTTTATAACCGGATTAACGGTTAAAAACCTTTCTCAATACTCCAATCATGAGCAGTAGAGTCAATAGATATCCCATGCTTCCACCGCCACTGTAGCCATCGCGATGGGTGATGTTGGCCACTTTCTCTTCTTTAACGCGGGTTTTAAAGCGCGCGAGCTCTGCGTCTAGGTTCTTCGTCATGTCATCAACGGCGAGGGCAAAGCCTTCGCGTGATTTGTCGCTTATGGTGTCGTCAACGCCAATGGCGGTGCTGAGTCGCTCTAGCTCACTAATGCCGGGGGCACGAAATAGCATTTTCTGACTGCTGATATCAAACACGGCGGTATCGACAAAGGTTTGCACCGAGTTTTGATTGCCGGGGATCAGGTACATGCCCACTATGGTCCAGTAAAGCAGGGCGGCATTGTTTTCCTTTGATTGGCTGACTTGGTCATAAGACACCAGTGCAATCACGTCGATGTCATATAGTCGCCCAAGTTGTGATAGGAAGGTAAAGCCTTTGCCACCTTGTAGGTAGGTACTCGGAATGACTTCGATGTGGTCAATATAATCATATTGCGTAAAGGCCGATTTTACTTTGTTGAGCAGCTCAAGCTGGTCTTTTTCATGGATTTGGTGATGGCCATAACGGCTAGGCGGCACAAACGCAATGCCCACTTTAACGGGTAAATTCAGCGTGGGGATTTCAGGCTTATGCTCGGCTCGGCTATGCTCATTAGGGTAGAGAAAATCGACCAAGCTACTGGATACGGTATTTTGGCCAGTCTTGTCGCTGACTAAACTACTACAAGCCGTGAGGCCAAACAGACAAAACAAGACGGCGAACAATTGAATTTTCATGCTTTTCCTTGCATTCGGTGAGCCGGCCACCTTTTGTTTAACACGTTAAGGTGACGAGGGGCTATCAATAACTATCTGATATTTAATGATAGCCCGCGATTAAAGGCAAGGTTTGTTTGCTTTTCTGCAAAGCCAAGTTAGTGAGTTAAGCTGGCCATGGTGGTGGCCAATTTATCCAACCACTCGGGTGAGCGCATTTGCTGAGTTTCTAGGTCGAAATTGTCGTAAAAACTCGGTAGTGACAAGCTGCCTTTGACATCCGCTGCGAAGAAGGGCGCTGAGGTTATAGCGGCATTTAGCACAGATTGAGCGCCGCCCGGGCCGGGTGAGGTGGCTAACAACACCATAGGTTTATTCTGATACACCTTCATGTTGATGCGCGAGGTCCAATCAAAGAGGTTTTTGTAAGCCGCGGTGTACGAGCCGTTGTGCTCGGCAAAGGAAATCACAATGGCGTCGGCTTCGCTGATTTTTTGGTAAAATTGCTGCGCCGCTAACGGAATGCCCGATTCATTTTCGCGATCGCTGCTGTAAATCGCCATTTCGTAGTCATTGATGTCGAGCAATTCCACTTCAGCGCCGTCTACTAAAGAAGCGGCATAATTTGCTAAGGCTTTGTTGATCGATTGTTTTGAGCTGCTGGCGGCAAAGGCTAATACTTTCATGATCTTGCTCCTAAATAGGCTGACATTGTTATCCCCTTTCTACTTGAAGCTGCAGCGGTGTTGGCTAAGCTCGTTCACCCCAGTCACATAGTTTATCTATGCTCATGGGGTTCACTCACTTGCCGCCTACCTGCAACTCCAAGTAGTTTGCGTATAGGTGCTCTTGGCGTAGTTAAATGTTAACTTTTATGCCTTGAACTGATAAAACCTATTCTATACTTGTTACACTCATTGATTAATACGCAAAAAGTGCATTTACTATTTCCATATGACTAATAATAAACTCTTTGATGGCATTGAGATCTTTGTGCAGGTGGTAAAAAGCCAAGGCTTTAGCGCGGCGGCGGAGCAATTAGGCCATTCCAGCTCACACGTGAGTAAAGAAATTAATAAGTTAGAGAAGCGCTTAGGCGTGCGCCTGCTTAACCGCACCACGCGCTCGATAGCCTTAACGCCCGAAGGAGAAGCTTATTATCAGCATTGCAGCCAGCTGTTATTGGATGCTGAGGCGGCGATCACGGCGATCACCCATAACAGTGTGGATCCTAAAGGCACGCTAAAGGTGAGTTGCCCGATTGGTTTTAGTGCCCATTATTTGCAGCCAATTATGGCTAAGTTCCTCGATTTGTACCCCAATGTGCGCCTCGATGTGGACTTGAGTAACAAACATATCGATGTGATTGGTGATGGTTATGATTTAGCGATCCGCGCGACACCGCAGCTAGATGAATCCAGCTTGATATGTAAACGGGTGTTTAGTTGTGGCACTTATGTGATCGCCTCTCATGGCTACCTTGCCAAACGCGGGCGGCCCTATCATCCAAGAGAGCTAAGCAAGCATGATTGCCTTTGTTACAGTAATGCCAAGTTCCCGAATCGCTGGGATTTTACCTCGCATGATGGTGAAAAATTCAGTGTTGATGTGAAAGAAAAAATGCGTTGCAACGACGGTCAAGCTCAGCTGCAAATGGTGCTAGCAGATCAAGGTATCACGCGCTTGCCCGGCTTTTATTTAGATCAAGCCTTTGCTAATAACCAAGTGGAAGTGTTGTTTAAGGATTTTGTTGAGCCCGATGTCAATGTCTATGCCGTGTATCCCAGCCGCAAGCATTTGTCGCCTAAGGTGCGGTGCTTTATTGATTTATTGAGTGAGGAGCTGGCGCAACAGGATCATAAACGTAAACTGGCGAGTTACTTACCCAATCAACTTGATTCCGACTTGGTTTGAGCTAGGGGCAAGGCTTCTAACCAAGCCAATAGTAAGGGAAAAAAGTCTGCGGCAAAGGCATCTTGCTCTAACCAAGCGAGTTTGAGCCAGTCACTTAGGCCGTAACCTTGTTGGTTAAATCGAGCCGAATCGTGCAAACCATGATTGGCTTGTTTTACTAAATACAGCCGCACCAGTGGGCTAGCTTGTTGTTGCCAATCGGCAAATTCTTTGCGGGCATCTACGTGTAAATCATCTTCACCCCAAAGTAGCAAACTGGGGATGGCAATTTGGGCGTAATCCCTGCTGGCATCAGCACGAATGTTTTGCAAAATAAATTGAAAGCGTTGTCGAGAGAATGGGCTGTCTGCGGGATAGTCCGATGGCGTGGCGCTTTTGAACATGGCGACCTCCGCCATGTATTGGTCTATGGCAGACTGGATTTCCGCCTGACTCTTGCCGGCAAGTTGTTGCTTAACTTGAGTATAATATTGGCCTTGGGCAATCCAATTGCGCGCAAAGCCCACCCCTATCATAAAACCGATAGGGTATTGGCCATTGGCTAAAGCCGGCGCTACCCAGCCTGCTTGGCTAAAGCCGATTAATCCGGTGTTGTTCGCGTTAAAGCCATGAGTTTGCTGCACCCAGCGAACACCTGCTAATACCTCTAGCTGGCGTTCTTGCATGGTTTGCGACAGCCAATCACCGCTGGAGTCGCCAACGCCGGGTTTATCCCAGCTGAGAATAGCATAACCATGATGTCGTAATTGCTGCCAAATCGGCTCGTAGTAACCGTTGGCGTCATAGGTTTGCGCGCCATCGCCGTGGACAAACACGAGCACGGCTTTGGCTGGCTGTTGCGTGAGTGGTGCGAGATATTGCCCTGATAATCGATTTTTGCCTTGGCTAAAACTGATAGGCTCAGCATCAGCGTGAGATAACCATAAGCAGCACAAGGCAAAAAGGCTGCCAAAAACTGCCCATCTAACCTTGAGCCATTTCCCTTGCTGACTGGCGTATTTCATATCCTACCTTTCCCTGCTTCGGCTCAGTTGTTGCCTATACGATACGCTTTTTACCTGTAAAAGTGTGTTAGCAAATGTAAGGTTTTTAACTGTATTCCTTTTTTATCAATAAGCAGAGGGCATGCTTGCTTCAGCAGAGACTGACGGCCAGTGGGCTATTGGCTGACGCACTAGCTCAATGTTTGGCTGGTTAAAATTTGTTGGCTAAAGTCTTTAAAATCATCAAGGTGATGCTTAACCACAGCAATTACTATGTCGATGTTAAGTGCCTGATAGTCATGTACGGCTATGTTACGCAGGCCGACCATTTTTTGCATTTTTAACGTGATATCTTGGCTAATGATTTGTCCTTGATGCAGCAGCTCAAAACTATTTCGGGCCGATTGGGGAATGCCAAGTTGGTTATTTTTGATGATGATATTGGCGATGTCTATACTGGCCTCACATAGCCGCTGCAGATTAAGTACAACAGAGTCTTGCTTGGTGTAATTGAGTTTAAACTCCGCTTCGCTGGTAAATTCTTCATTGATTCTGGCTATACCCAAGTTACCTCAAGATGCTTGTTCAGCGAGAGTTTGTAGGCTGTTAGGCGCGACGCTGATTTGAGACATAGTGATTCACGGTTGTTAAACTACGTTGAAAATCAGCAACAAAGCATAACAGCCTACAAAACTCGCCCTTTGGGAGTCGCTCATTATGTTCATTTTTTCGTTAAAAAGCCTAGAAAGGGCTCGCCATTCCTTCAGCTTTTTGCCTCAAACTGAACATAATGAGCGGCTCTGAATCCCGCATCTTGAGGTGTCTTGGGTATAAGCATCGTTTGATGGTTGCCAGTTTGTTGATCACTGCATCTTGCATCTTAGTTGCCTTGTATAAAACTCTCGATGATGTCTTTTCTGTCTTCTTGTAAGCGACCGTACATACTGTAAATTTGGGCGCTGAATGTGAGATCGTCATCAGGATCACCAAGGAGCAGTTTGCCAGTTGTCACCACTTGCATCTGCATGACGGTGGAGGCGCTTAATAGGTCGACTAAATCCACGTCTTTGTCTAGTTTAATCGCTAACTCTTGGGCTAGGTTAAATCTTAGCAGGTTATCAAGTGGGGCTGAAGGCAGGATGGCAATATCAAGGTCACTGTTGACGGTAGCTGAACCATTTGCGTGTGAACCAAACAAGTAAATCAGCTTAACACTAGGTAAAGCCTGACTTAAAAAGTCTGTGATTACCTTATCTTGAGAAGGTGATGCTTGGGTCATTAGGTTGCCATTCACTATCAAAATGAACCAACACTATAACAGTAAAACAGCCATGCTTTGAACTGGTTTTACCTTGAAACCCCAAAGGTTTAAAGTGCTTC
Organism: Motilimonas thetidivivens; assembly: GCF_046452435.1. NCBI lineage: Bacteria > Pseudomonadati > Pseudomonadota > Gammaproteobacteria > Alteromonadales > Motilimonas > Motilimonas thetidivivens. The sequence goes on along the minus strand of NZ_JBKFDK010000012.1, from coordinate 120,132 downwards.
AAGCCTCAAAAAGATGCTCTACATCACCGGGTTTCATTGGCTTGGCTATGTAGTAGCCTTGGCCATATTCGCAGCCGATTTCGACCAATTTTTTGTGTTGCTGCAGGGTTTCTATCCCTTCAATAATCACCTGAAATCCGAGATCGTTGCTCATGTCTCGCACCGCCCGCATCATAGATAAATCCTTTTTCGAGCTGAGCATGCGCCGGGTAAATGAACGGTCGACCTTGATAAAGTCGATAGGGTAATCAAACAGGGCATTAAGCGAACTAAAGCCAGTGCCAAAGTCATCCATGCCGATGAGGATCCCTTGTTTGCGCAGTTTCTCTATGGCTGCAAATGAAGGCTGGTTTTGTCGCACAAACTCTTTCTCGCTAAATTCAAATACGAGGTTTTTGGGGGAAACCTTGGCCTCTCGAATAATCTCAAGTAATTGGTCAACCGATTCGGTTTTTACTAAATGCTTGGCTGATAAGTTGACGGCGACACGGATGTGCTTGGGGTGGAGTGCCAATTTTTGCCATTGGTAGAGCTGTTGACAGGCTTGGCGCAAAATATCCAGATCGAGATCGATAATCAGGCCGCTTTTTTCGGCAAAAGGGATAAAGTCCAGCGCTTTGCGTAAGGTGTGTTTACGATCACTCCATCTGGCCACCACTTCAAATCCCATTAAGCTGTTGTCTTGCAGTCTGATCATAGGTTGGTAGTGGGGCACGATATCGCCATGGGTAATCGCCTCGAGTAGATCTTGGCTTAATTGGTCGTTGGTTTTATTAATGCCGTTGTCTTGATAAAAACTATAACGGCTGTCGCTGTGCTTGGCCTCATACATGGCCTGATCGGCATCTTCTAGAATTTGTTCAACGCTTTCATAACTGCTATTGACTTGGGTGATGCCTAAGCTGCACTTGCAAGTTAATAGCTCACTGTTTAGTGACATAGGGGAATCAAAGGCGGCCACAATACGCTGTGTAATTTCAATGATGTCGCTTTTTTGGCTTATTTTATCCAGCATGATGACAAATTCATCGCCGCCAAAGCGCGATAGTACATCATTTTGTCGAATGCAGGTTTCGAGTAAACGCGCACTGTGAATTAATACTTGATCGCCCATATGATGACCAAAGTAGTCGTTGATATTTTTGAACTTATCTAAATCAATGAAGATAACGGCAAAGGTCTGATCTGGGTGGCGCTTGACGCGTTTAAGGGCATCAGTGAGCTTTTCAATAAACAGGGCGCGGTTGCCAAGTTGGGTTAGGGGATCATGAAATGCCCCATAGGTAAGCTTTTCTCGCACACTTTGGTATTGTTTTAGCTCTTGCTCTAATTTTCGATTTGATTGGCTCAGTTGCTTGATGCGATCTTGAATTTGCCGATCAAATTGAAGGTTCTCTTGAATTGAATATTGCGTAAGCTGACGCTGCAGGGTTAATGCGGCCAAGTAAGCGCAATAACTGGTTAAAGCGCGTAACTCGGGTTGCATGGTTTGCTGCTTACTGGCGCTGCAAATAGCCAAAACACCCAATAGTTTTTCTTCATAAAATATAGGGGTGCCAAACCAAGCATGCTCTAACTTTACTTGTGATTGCATTATGCCTTGTTGATATTGCCAGTGAGCAAATCGTAATGGGGTAAAAAATTGTGCCTGTTGGTCGGTAATGATTTTATTAGCCAGAGTTAGATAAATAGAAGCGGTGAGCTTTTTGGTACTGCTGTAATAAAAGCTGGGCACATTATCTTTGATGATAATGACGTAGTTTTCAACGTCAGCCAGATAAGGTTTTAACGCTAACTTGAGTTTTTCACAAAGACGGTCAATAGACGGATTTTCAGAGGCTTGAAGCGTCAGTGCTTGATACACATCTGGGCTAATTTGTTCATATTGGCCATTGCCAAGCAAGGCTTTGAGGCGCGAGTGTAAAATAAGCAGCGCTGTTTGTTCTATTTCAGCGCTGACAAAGGAAGCTTTAATAACCAGAAACAAACCTGGTTGTTGCAGTGTATTGTTGTGGTCAATACCTATGCTGTACCAAGCGGGTTTGTTATTGCCCCGATTAAGCTCTGATAGTGCCTGCTGGCAAGTTGCACGCCCTAACATTAAGCGGCTGATGGATTGTTTCTCTGCTTGATTCAAGGTGCCCGTTTGTCCTAAAACCTGCCCCCCAGATGCTTGTGCATTAAGCGGGGTAAACTGGGTTAAAAAGATGTGTTCGACCGTGGCGCCAAGACTGAGCAAATTAAAGGTAAAGTCACATACTTCTTGGTAGTGCCAGTGAGTTGTTGCTGGCTGAAACTGCAACATAGCTTGTAGGCGGTGTAAATGAACCGCACAGATATCAGGCTCTTTAGGCGAAATTGGAACGAAGCTTGCCGTCGAAGTTACTTTTGGGTTTTGGTCATCCATGCCACGACACGCCTATACTGCTTTTTTAGGGACTTCTATAGAGTTTAGCAGGGAATAGTTGTTGAGCAAAAAATAGACAGTTTGAAATTTTGTGTGGCCAACATTAATTGATGGGGACACGGTAAGTTTGCATGCTATTGAGCTCGATGAGTGTGAAGGGGCCTTGGTAGTCTTGACTTGAGGCGGTATCGATAAATAGGCTATTGGCAACCTGCACGGGTTGCTCGCTCATGGTGTGGCCATGGATGGTGAGATCGACACCTTGAACGGCCTCGGCTGTTTCTTCTTTGATTCGCGTCCGTCCCCAGATCCAGCGCGGATTTTCCCGCATATCACCTTGCCACGTTTGCATCTCAAGCCAGTCTAAACCGTGGGGCTGGGCATGGCTTATGCCGATGGTTTTGCCATTGGCAAGCTGACAAGTTAGGGCGCAAGGCATGGCTTCAACAATAGATTGCAGTTGCTTTAGCGCCTGCTCCGTTAATGTTAATGCCCATTGGCCGCCGTTTTTAATCGTCCAGAGATCGATATATCTTTGTTCTAACTCGCTGCGATCAGCTTGCCACCACACGGCAAGGGCATTGGACATCATCAATTCATGATTGCCCGCCACCGCATAAAACCAAGGCTGCTGCTGGTAAAAAGTGAGGGTCGCAGCCGATGCGGGGCCGCGATCGATTAAGTCTCCCACACTAATCAAGCAATCTTGCTTTGGGTCAAATTTAAGCTGTGCTAAGGCGGCTTTAAGTGGGTCTAATTTGCCGTGAATATCACCGATGACATAACTGTGGCGATAGTGACTTAAATCGAGAAATTGATGGCGAAACTGCATACCAAGCCCTGTGGTGATTTGAAGACGCCCATTAAACCATGTTGGCGTGGTTAGCACATCGTTCAAGCGAGTAAGGCTCATTTAATGAGCGGTATCGGCTTTGCTGGTTTCATTGGGTTGGTTCGATTAGCTGCGCTTTTTGGGTTTAAGGTTAGAAGGAGGTTTCTACACTCAGTTTAAAACTTGGCCCTAAGTTAAAAAACTTGTCACAAAGAAATAATAAGTATCTAATAGATATATCTCTTAGATGTATTTGGTGGTGATATGAAACTTAAAATGGCTTTAGCACTTTTGACTACATTCGTTGCGGTCGTTATCTTCTTTATTCCTGGGGTATCGATGCCCAAGCCGGATGGAAAATATCAAGCGGGCGTGACTCAGTTTGAGTTGGGGGAGGGTGAAAATTGGATCCAAGTCATGGCTTGGTATCCAGGAGAGGCAACGGCTGACGCTAAATTTTTTCCTTATATGCCACAATGGCTCGGGCAAGCTATTGCCAAGCAGCAAGGCTTGCCTGAGGTACTATTTACCGATGATGGCATTTCTTCATCTTATTTAGATATTCCCGTTGCAGCAGGGCAACACCCCATTCTGATTTATAACCATGGCTATGGCTCAACACCAATGCAAAGCATGACGCAATTTGAGCAATTAGCGAGTCATGGTTATATCGTACTCAGTCTTGGCCACCCAGGGGACAGCCTAGTGCTCAAGCGTTTACAAGGTGAGCTAATTCATCAAACGGCGCAAGCCAGTATAGAGCTCGATGAAACAACCAGTAATACGGTTATGGAAATGGGGCCTTATTGGCAACAGCTAGCTCGCAGTGAAAACCGTCAACAATGGCAGCAAAGATTAGCTGAAATTGAACAACTCCCCTTATTTGAGCGTTCTAATGCGCGATTTGATTATTGGGTGGCGAACAATGAGCTGTTGCTTGACAGTCTTATCGACTTACAATCCGGTGCAGTGAATAGCCTTCTACAATCACATTTGAATTTGGCTAAAATAGGCGCTTATGGTCACTCTTTTGGTGGTGCTGTGTCGGTTGCAGTGGCATTAAAACGACCTGAGGTTTTGGCTGTTTTGAATATGGATGGGCCACAGTTTAGGTTTGAACAGGATCAGGTCATCGATAAGCCAATTTGTTTTGTTTATGGTGATGAAAGTGAAGGTTTGTTTGCCTCTTATCAAGGCATCAATGATACGTTACTAAAAGATGTGCAGGCTGAGCATTGTTCTGTAACGTTTAAGGGAGCTAACCATAATAATTTTACGGATGTAAATTATATTACTCCAATGAAATATTTCGGCTTAATTGGTGAAGTAGACAATCAACAAATGGGTAAAGCATTAAATAACTTGTTGCTAGGTTATTTTGATTGGCAGCTCAATGGCGCAGATCCTTGGCAGTCACAACATGATATGGTTAAGACAAATAAATTAGCGTTGACTCAGCCTCAATCAGACTAGTGGGGGAATAAGAATGCAAGACAAAGTCATACTGGGTTTGTTAGCTCATGAAGATTTAAGCATGTACCAACTTAAAAAGATCATGGAGCAAAGTACCTCACTTTTTTTCAGCGCGACGACAGGCAGCCTTCACCCTGCGCTCAAAAAATTGCAAGCTGCAGGTTTGATTACTTGCCGAGAAGAAAGCCATGGTAAACGAACCAAGAAACTTTATTCTCGGACGCAGGCTGGCGCACAAGTGTTTCAAAACTGGATTTCAGAGCCTGTGGCTAATTTGAAAGTGAAGGATGAAGGGTTACTGCGTCTTTACTTTAGTGGTCATATTGAACAAGAAATTGAGCCCTATTTACAGCTTTTCATCAATGAAGCAAAAGGGCTTTTAGAAGTATTAGAGCCGCTTTATTTTTATCACAAGCAGCAAACAGTCGCAGCCAAATATGCTAAACAGGTCTTTTTTGAATTGGCGACCCTAAAGTACGGTATTGATAATTTAAAGTTTGCTATTGATTGGTATCAGCAGCTAATCCTTGAATATCGTGCTGCTGAATTTGTTTAACCAGAGCTGAAGAGCCTAGACGGTTCATGTTGTTATGGCTGATTTGGTAGGGGCAATAGGTTCAAAGCAAACTCACAAAAGTATAGCGGCCAATGGTGAGTGGTTGTGCAATCCGCGGGTGGAAAACCGGCATGCAGTTTAACCGTTTGCTGTGGCTGACACTTTTTCTGATATGAAGGTAGGGATTTGGCGCGGGTGCGCAGTGGCGATTTAACCTCTATGGGCAATACCGCACCGCTGCTATGTGGGATAATAAACTCCATTTCGGCCCTCGCATCATGCCATGAATAGCTAGGATAATGGCCTAGCGCGGCCAACTCTTGTTGCACAAAGCTTTGCATTAAATAGCTGGGATAGCTCTCAGTGCCGAGTTTGAGGCTTTTATAATCCAGCCCTAACAGATAATGCAGCAAACCAATATCGTATAAGAACAGTTTAACCATGCTCGGTTTTTGTTGTTGCGATAGGGGTGGGGTTAGTGAACCACTAAGCGGATAGTTAGCGAGCAGCCAATGTTGATTCTCTAGCCACTTGATCGCTTGTGCAAAATCTTGATAGCGATTTTTTTGCTGAAATACGCCTTTAAATTTAAAGCGTTGCACGCTGGTGTAAGTGGCACTGGCGAGCTGTTTGGCGATTTGCTCCAACAGAGCTCGCAGTGGCGCGACAGGTAAGTTTGAGCCCAGCATGGCTTGTTGTAATTGGCTTAAATGCTGCTGGTGGATGGCTGAAACCGCGTTTATACGCTCACAAATACTGGCTTGGTTTAGGTTAAACCAAGTGGCAACGGCTTGTGGCATACCACCAGTGAAGCAATAATCCCTAAATTGCTCGCTTAGGCGTTGATGAGCCGCTGGTGAGAGCACTTGCTTGGTAAAGGTTTTGGCTAAGGCACGATGTGGTGAAGCGTGTAAAAATTCACGAAAACTCAACGGCCGTAAAGTATGATGCGTTAAGCCATTAAGCTGATTGGTTGCTAGCTCACCGCAATCCACACAGCTAGCAGCAATAGACAGTTGGGGAGCTTTACTGGCGATGCGCTGCAATAAGGCTAACCAGTTGCTAAGTTTGGCGGGTGTTAAACTCGGATTTTCCATAACAAATTGATTTAATGAATCTAATCCAGTAAACACGATTAACCCTTGTGGATCTATTGGTGTGCCATGGAGTAATTCGAGTAAGGCCACAAACTGGCTAGGTTGCATGTTATTGTTGAGCTGCGTGAGTAGTTCGGGATTTTCCACAATATTAAACTGGTATAGCTGACTAAAATGGCTGCCCAACAGTTGGCTCAGTAGGTAAGATTTACCAACACCGCAGGCCCCACTGACTAAGAGTATGCTTCCATCATTTTTATTCTTCCATATCAATAGCTTATCGAGTAGCTGGCGCTCCAAGGTAGTGTCTCCTCAACCATCTATATCATTTTTACGTATGAAAAAATGTCATAATTTAATTTTTTATGTGCTTAAAAGTGTAGATAGTAAGTTTTTAACGCGCTAAAAAATGTGGACTATTGATTGGTGTAAATATGTAAATTGTTGCGCCAATCACATCTAAGGCAACAGCCTAACGGCTGGGTGGTCAGATCCGAGCAAACAAAAGCAGTTAGTGTGTGAATAATGCGGATGAATGATTGAAGGTAGAATGGTTTGTGGTAATTTATTCTCCCCCTTAATCAGCGCAATAGGATAAGTTGATCAACCATGAGCAAGTTAAGGTCTTAAACAGCCAAAAACAGCAGAGAAAATAGCAATGAAGCTTGGTAGAAATGATCCTTGCCCTTGTGGCAGTGGCAAAAAATATAAGCGTTGCTGCATGAGCAATGCCGGCAAAATCAACGCGCAAGTGATGGATGACTTTGACCAAATTGTTGCCATGAATCCAAATATTTCTTTGGATGAGCTGAATTTGGTGGCGCAACACAGAATGCAGCAGCGCAATAGCCAAGCAATTGATGACTTTTGTGGATTATCGCCCAACCAAATGAGCAATTGGATGTACGCGGGCTTTAGCGATCTTAAAGACGTGGAGATCAAGATCCCAGAGGATCTTTCTGCCTGTCCTGTCATGAGCTACTTGGCCTTGATCTTAGATGAAGCCATGGCCAATGGCGGATCATTTAAAGCCACTACCAAGGGGAATTTACCTGCGGCCTTAGTTAAGCAAGCCACTGGGTTGTTGCCAACATTTGCGGCGGCAAAATATAACACCCATGTGAGTATCAGTGACTTTGCCGGTAGCAATGAGGATAAGTTTGACGCCCTGCATTATACCCGTGTACTAGCTGAAATCGCCGGTATTATTTACCGCCGTAGTGGCCGTTATCATGTCAAAAAAGATGCCCAAAAGCGTTATTTAAGCCAAGGGCTAAATGTCTTTTTTATGTCTATGCTCGAGGCGGCCATCTATCAGTACAACTGGGCTTATTTTGATGCTTATGACGTCGATGCCGATCTGGCCCAATTTTGGCTGTTTATGCTGTGGCGATTGCAACAACACAGCTCGCTTGACCAATTAGATAGCGAAATCATCACGGCTTTTCCAACCTTGCTCGAGGCCATGCCCGATAATTTTCACAGTAGTGTGCAAAAAACACTCAGTAACGTAGTGGAAATACGCTTTATTAAGCGCTTTTTACAGTTTTGGGGTTTTGTAACCCTAGATCCCATACGTTTTCGCAATGGAGAGCGTGTTGACCGAGTGGCAGATATCCAGCCCTTGTTACGGGATACCTTTGTATTTTCAATTTAGTTAGGGGGGCTGATTAAGCCCCTTTTTGTAGTACAAACATATGGTAACCAAATTCGCCTAAGTAGCGCTCATAAATCCCTATCTCGCGCGTGATATCGGCTATCGCGGTAGAATTTGGCATGCTGGCTTTAACTTCAGTAACCCGTGCTTTAAGTGGTTGATAGTAATCGTGCCATGCTTGTTCACTCAGCGTGAAATGATCTATCACCTTATAGCCTGATTGGCGCATTTGGCTTAAACGGGTTGTAACCGTTTGCATATCGGGATATTCGCCCTGCCAGAATGCCTCTGCCTCAGTGCTTGGGGTGTCGGTTAACCAAACTAAGTCACTGAGCACCAAGTAACCTTTATCGCTGAGTAACGTCTGCCATTGGCTTAACGCTTGCTCGACACCCATAATGTAAGCCGCCGCTTCCGACCAGATGCAATCAAAGCTGGCAGGGGCAAAGGGCAATTCTGTCATGCTGGCGCAGTTTAAGGTTACGCGGTCATGCACCCCTTGTTCAGTAAGGCTGCTAGCCAATTCATCAAGGGCGCTTTGCTCATTATCCACCGCCACAATTTGTGCTTGAGTGTGCTGAGCTAACAAGCGGGTTGAGAAGCCTTTGCCACAGCCAATATCAATGATCTTGGTTGGGGTTGTTGCTAGCTTTGATAACGCCTTTAACGAATCGGCATCGCAGCCCGGCCCCCAGCGATCTAAACCTTGGAAAACCTTCATAAAGTCGGCCATATATTGATCGTGTTCGTTCATATCTTTTGACAACCATTTTAAATGCAGGGCTTGTTTTTCATTAAAGCCTTGCTGCTTTAACCAATCCAGATGAACATCCGGCGCTAATTTGTCTGTCAGTTGATGCCAAGACCGCAGTGAGCCTTCACCCAACAAGGCGGCGAGTAAATCTCGAGCCTGTTGCTTTTGAGCTATATCTTGATCCAATTGTTGCAAGCGGCTCTTCAGTACTTCGCGCTCTACTTTGCTGTCTAGGCAAGCCTTACATTCCTTGAGCGTTAAGCCACCGGCTTGCAGTTGCTGTAATAAATGCAGTCGCTGCGCATCTTTTTCTGAATAAAGCCGGTAGCCGTTGTCTTGGCGTGTGCCATGCAACAGGCCTTGCTTCTCATAGTAAAGCAAGGTCGAGCGAGACAACCCAACTTGCTTGGCTAATTCAGAAATGCGATACATAAATAAAAATCCCTATGCCATAAAGCGAAAATGGGCAGAAACTGATCAAATCAATAAAGAAGATAAACTATGAAGTTATAGACAGGTCAAGAAACAAATCAAATGATATTGGTAAAAATCGCGAGATTGTTGGGTTTGGTTTTAGTCATCGCCCTCTTAAAGCAGCAAAGCCTGTAGGACCGGAGCCGCTCCGGGAAAATTAACCTACTGGATGAATGTCAGGGTAAAGAAATTGCTGTTGTGAAAGATTATGTAGAATGACTTTTCAATACTACTGTTCGTATGGGATACAATGATAGCTATTTCTGGTTTTTTATATATATAATGGATACAGCTGTATCCTATAGGTCGTTGCGAATGAATTTAACCTTACTTGATGATACCGATGTAAGCCAAGCCTATGCGGCTTATTTACGTGAGTTACGAACGCAGGCAAAGTTGTCACGAGCGGCGCTTGCTGAGCGAAGCTGTGTACCTGCGGCCACCATTAAGAAATTTGAGCTAACTGGGCAAATTTCATTTCGCCAATTGCTGTTGCTATGGCAGACCCTTGATTCGCTAAATAGGCTTTATCAGCTCACGCAACCTAGCAAAGAACGCGCTGCTATACCCACGAGTATTGATGAGGTGCTAAAAGATGAGTTTTAAACCCATTCAAAAACTCACTGTAACTCGTATGCTAAGCTCAGGTGAGCAGATATTTGTTGGGGTCTTGGCGCAGAATCGGCAAGGCGTTTTTTTTCAGTATGCTGACGACTATTTGCAGCAGTTTGGGAATTTATCGCCTTTTACCTTGCAGTCGAGCGCACAAGTTCAAGCCGCACCTAAAGCGCCGCATCAAGGTGTACATGGCGTATTTGGAGATTGTTTGCCCGATGGCTGGGGCATGCTGTTGCAAGATCGTATTTTCCGGCAAAAGGGTATCCTGCCTAATCAATTAACGGCGATGGATAGACTGGCCTTTGTCGGTGATAAAGGCATGGGAGCATTGTCTTTTTCTCCGGTGTCTGAGTTTTCAGCCACGACGAACGCGGACATTGATTTAGCGACTTTAGGCCTAGAAGCACAAACGCTGTTCGATGCTTCGATGTCAGATTATATGGATGATAATCACGATGAGTTAGATGGGCATACGCAACAGGTGCTGGCCGCATTAGTCGCCGGAGGTAGTTCGGGTGGGGCAAGACCCAAGGCACAGATTTATATGCCTGCTGGAGAAACTAAGCATTGTCGAACCTTTGCTCAGCCTGGAGATGAGGCTTGGCTGATTAAATTTACCTCAAAAAATCTAGCGCTCGGGCATGAAGAAGGCTTGTGTGAGGCGGTTTATTTGCAAATGGCCGAGCTTGCCAAGTGTCAACCACCGTTATGGCAACTCATTGATGCACCACCTACAAGCGGTGCGCCAGCCTGGTTGGCGCTCAAGCGTTTTGATTATGTCACTGAACAGGCCGACTTAGGCAGCAAGCGCTGTTCAGGCCGATTGCATATGCACAGCGCTTGCGGGCTACTGGATGCAGACTTTCGAACGCCAAGTTTAGATTATATTGACCTGATAAAAGCCAGCCGTCAGTTGTGTAAGTCCCCCGCCGCTGGGCAGCTGCAATTTCGCCGCGCCATTTTTAACCTGCTGTCGTCTAACCAAGACGACCACAGTAAAAACTGGGCGTTTTTGCAAGCGGATGACGGTCAATGGGATCCTGCACCTTTTTACGATGTTACCTATAGCCCACATCCATTCAATGAACACGCCACTGCGTTCGGAGGTTATGGCAAAGCGCCACCGCTTAAGGTGATGCAAAAACTTGCAGCAAGTGCAGGCTATGGAAATTGGCATGAGGCAAAACAGGTCATTGAAGAAGTCGCAGAAGCCATCAGCCAATTTACGTATCTAGCACAGCAACAAGGGATCAGTAAAACAACAGTGTCTGCGATTGCTAAGACATTGGAGCAGCGCAAACAGGAAAATGCAGCGCTGTTCCAATGAAAGTAAAACAAACTTTTTAATTCGCAATAAATACATAGCAAGGTCATCGTGAGCGAATATCAATACTATAAATTTGAGCGTCTGGATGGATAGTTAGATGCTAAATCGCGCCAAGCTCTCAGATCAATTTCAAGCCGCGCTAAGATCAGCGTCTGCATTTTTCATCGGTCATGACTCAAAAGCGCTATTTTGTAAACGAAGAGTATGGTGAACAATCTCAAGGTGCCCGCTACTTAGAGATTGCTGAATTTATTTCCAATTGTGGTGCGTAAACCGAAGCTGATTGAGCACAGTTGTGGCGACGTATCCAGTTTTCGTGCTAGGGATCAATCTGTCCTAATACACCACTGTAGTGGTTTCATCTACATTTGTTAACGAAAACCTTAACCGCTTCTAGTTGAACAGAATCTTCTTCTTCCTCACAAAGCTACAATCTTTTAGCCCTGGTATTTTGCTAGTTTTTCTTTAGAATAATACTATACGTATGCAATTAAGATTTAAGAGTATTTTTTAAGATGTCATGTCAGCCAGACTTAGCACAAAAAGCAACATATATTGACCTTTTCTCTGGATGTGGAGGGCTTTCGTTAGGCCTTGGCAATGCAGGCTGGCATGGTCTTTTTGCGGTAGAAAAAGATCCAATGGCATTTGCTACTTTTAAGCGCAATCTTATAGACGGAAAGCATGCACACTTTGATTGGCCTAATTGGTTACCTAAAGAAGCGACAACTATTCAAAACCTATTAGAGAACTATCCTGAACAATTAGCCGCATTAAAAGGAAAGGTTGATCTAGTTGCAGGAGGGCCGCCGTGTCAGGGATTCTCACTTGCTGGGCTCAGGAATGCTAAAGACCCGCGTAACAAGCTCTCCGATGAGTACATCAAGATGGTAGAGATTGTTGCACCTAAGTATTTGCTACTTGAAAATGTTAGAGGCTTTAATGCTTCTTTCAAAGCTCCTGAGGGTAAAAAAGCAAAGAAACCACACTCCATGATAGTCAAAGCTAAGCTTGAAAAACTTGGATATAAGGTGTTTACCGATTTTCTGTGTAGTGCTGACTTTGGAGTTCCTCAAAAGCGCACTCGTTTTATTATGATAGGTGTTAAAAATGACCTTATAGGCCAGAACTTCGAGAATCCTTTTGAAGTCATATCTAATATTCGACGAGATTTTTTAAATACGAAGAAGTTACCATTGAGACCAGTGAAAGTGAGTGATGCCATTGGAGATCTGTTGGTAGAGACTAATGGTCTTATTCATCATTCAGGAAGTGAAGCGAGTGGTTTCAAGCAAATTGATTATAAGTCACCATCTAAGCTTTCAAAATACCTCCGCGTGATAAGAAAAGGGGTAGGTAGGTCCAAGCCGAATAGTCTTCGCTTAGCTAGACATAAACCGAGCACAATTGAGAAATTTACTAAGATACAAAACATTTGTAAGCCGGGTGTTAGTTTGAATGATCAAATGCGCTTGGAAATTGGAACTAAGAAACAAGCGATAACAGTTTTAAATGCGGATGAACCGTCGAAGACTCTAACAACACTACCAGATGATTTGCTTCACTATAGTGAGCCGCGAATTCTAACAGTAAGGGAAATGGCTCGAATTCAATCATTCCCAGATAGTTTTGAAATTTTGGGTAAGTATACGACTGGTGGTGAAAGAAGAACGCAAGAATGTCCTAGATATACCCAGATTGGAAATGCGGTGCCTCCTTTACTAGCTGAAGCTTTGGGTTTATTCATCAAGAGGTTAGGTAATTAATTATGCTCGAGCGAGATGATATTAATATTAAACTAGATGCTGAAGAAAAAGATGAAAATAGTCTAAATGTTAACTTTATTGCAAATGCTGGTGTAAAGGATATTGTTGGTAGAGGGTTAATATATAACGATAATGTTGCAATTATTGAATTGATAAAAAATTCAAAAGATGCCACCTCATCAAAAGTAATACTTGAGCTAAGAGATATCATAAAACCTAGAGATATGCTCGGTGAGATAACGCCTGAACCAACCATTGTCATAAAAGACTATGGAGTTGGTATGTCTAAAAAAGGCATAAAGGAAAAGTGGCTTAACATAGCTTACTCTGAAAAAAAGGGAAATAAAAATAAGCAGTATGCAGGTAATAAAGGAGTGGGTAGATTTAGCTGCGATAGGCTTGGTAAAGTATTAGAGTTATTTACAAAATCTATAGATGATGACTATTTAAAGCTAACTATTGATTGGACAGAGTTTGAAAATAAAGGACAGCATGATGAAATTTCTAGTGTTCCTTTGAGAATTGATGTTTTACATGAAGAAGATTTTTTAAATGAAATAGACGAAGCTTCTTTTAAACAGGGTACTGTTTTAGTAATTAAAGGATTGAGAAGCACTTGGAATGAACAAAAATTAAAGAAATTACTTTCTGAAATAGAAAAATTTTCACCTGTTCTTGATGATTCATTTTCGGTTTATTTTAAAACTAATGTAGATTTTAAAGATAGTTATCTAAAAAGAAAATCCAATAAAAATATTAATAATAACATCTTAGATAAGTTGTCGTTTAGGACTACATATATTAAATCTAAGATCGGTAATGATGGGAAAGAAATACAAACAACTCTATATTTTCAAGGTGAAGTTATTTATGAATATACAGCTGTTAATCCATATATCGCATTAAAAGGTATATCTATTGAGATACATTATTTAGATTCGCTTTCTAAATCTTACTTTACAAAGAACTTTGGTGTAAAACCAAATGATTATGGTTCTGTATTTTTATTTTATAACTCGTTTAGGATATCCCCGTATGGGAACGAAAAAAATGATTGGCTCGGACTAGACCAGAGGAAATCTCAAGGTACAACAAGAAACCTCGGTACTCGAGAAGTTATCGGTAAAATTGACATTTTTGATCAAGATGAAGCTTTTTCCGTAATTACTAGTCGAGAAGGTCTTGCTCATAACCAAGCTTATTATGAGTTGGTAGCATATGATTCAGATGAGAAAGCCACATTAGAGAATGGAAAAGAAGAGTATGGCTATGTTACTACGATAATAAGACAACTAGAAAACTTTGTAGTAAAAGGAACTGATTGGAATCGACTGATAGATAAGTTAGGGGAGAACAAATCTGTATCTGCTGATGACATAATAAGAGATCCAGATCGATTTACAGTCAAAAAGTTATCCTCTGATTCTGTAAAAAAAGCTACAGATAACATTAAGAACTCTCATTTTGAAATTATAGATTCTAACATAAATGAAGATGTTATATCTCGAGTTCAGAGTATTAATGACGAAAAATATAGAGGTTTTTTAAATGACTTTATCGAAAAAACAAAAGATAAAACTCTTGAAGAACTTTCGCCTAAAGAAAAAGGTGTTGTAAAGAAAATACTTGAAGTCAGTCAAAATAGAGTAGTGGAAGCTAATAAGAGAGTTGAAAAAGCTGAAGTTACTGTCAAGAAAGCCGAGAAAGACCTTAAGATTGAGAAGAAGAAACAGGCTTATCTATTAGCAACACGAAGAACTTTAAGTAAAGATGCTGATGGTCTAATTCATACGATTAAGATAAATAATATAGAGATAAAAGAAGGCATAGACTCTATTATTGATGGTTTAGAGTATGATGAGATTAGTAAGGAAGATCTGATAAAAAGACTTGGAGATATTAACTTATATGCGGTTAAAAGTCTCAAGATGGCTGAGATTGCAACTAGATCTGGATTTGATAAAGAAATAGATATAAGAAATGTAGATATAGTTCAATACGTAAAGGAGTATTTGGATATATATTCTAGTTCATTTGGTAGTCATGGGCTCACTGTTGAATTGATTGGTGGTGAAATAGAGTTTATAAGAAGTGTTAGTGTTTTAAGTTTATCAATTATTTTAGATAATTTGTTATCTAATTCATCAAAGTGGTCGGCTAGAAATGTGTTGGTGAACTTTGTTGTTGAGGATGGGGCGTTGACTGTAACAATTTCCGATGACGGAACCGGACTTTCAGAATTATTTCAGTCTAACCCAGATGAAATATTTAGTTTGGGTGCTCGAGATGAGCCACCAGAAGGTGTATCTGGCTCTGGAATTGGTCTGCATTACTCTCGAGGGTTATTAGAAGAAATGAATGCATCAATAGAGTTTTTTGGAAATGGTACTTATTTATCTGGTGCGTGTTTTAAGGTGTTATTTAGATGAATATAAAAAAAGTACTCTTTCTTGATGATGGAAATATAAATCAAACGATCACAAGAATTAAGGATAAGGTTAAAAGGTTTGGTTTTGATATTTGTGCGGATGTCATTAACCCTCAAGACCAAAAGTATAAAAGTGATTTTGATGGGGTCATTGAAATCGACTTTAGTAAGATAAAAAAAGATGTTAGAGATAACTATAAACAAAATAGGTATGAAATAGTTGCATGTGACTTTAGTTTTGCAAGTGAAAAATTAAATGGTTATGAGTTGATTCGGTGGGTGATTAATGAGTCAAAATCAAGCGGTTTTGCATTTAAGAAAGCGAAATTTGTTTGTTATTCTAGTGAAGAAAATAAATTTAAAGAACATATTGTTAGAAATGACGAGCTGACTAAATTAATAAAATTAAATATTCATGCCTTTTACAAAAGAGATGAACTCGTTAATGATATGTCCGCACTACTAAAGAAATTAAACTCAGATTTTTCAATGAGTAAGCATCTAGCAACTATGCTAGAAGATGAGTCACAGCGAGTTTTCAATAATGTTTATCCACCATTGAAGGGTAAGTCATTTAATGAGATTGCATTGGAAATTCAAAAAGATAGTCATCATGGTCAAAAGTTTCAAAAGCATCTTTCTGAATTAGTTTACGCTCATATAATAGACCTAAATCAATGAATTATTTAATCTTTCCTGATGACCCTTCGACTAGTTTTATGAACGTGGTTCTTGAAGAAGTTATGTCTGCTGGTTTAGGTGATAAGCTTGAAGTGATAACTTGTTCTGCAAGTGATTCCGCATATGAAGAAGCTTTTGTCAAGATATCTAATATACCAACGGGAAGTAGAGTCATTTTTATAGGCCATAGTACTCCGTCCATTCTATATGGTGGGGCAGATATGGCATTCACTCGAAAACCGCTAATACAACTTGATACCATCTCTACTTTTAAAGATAAAGAGTTGGTTTTGATATCTTGTTTTTCTAGCAAGCTAATTGAAAGTTCTCGAAGACATCGAAATTACGCTAAATGTATAGGTTTTGGACTTCTCCCATCTGAGTTAGGTGAGGTTGATAGTCATGCTGGTATGAGAAAAATAGAGCTAGAGCAAGACGACATTGACAACTTTAAAGTTATGCTTGCAGGAGTTATCTCTGATGCACTTTGCCAAATGCTTGAGAAAGACTTGGATATCTTTGCACTATTTCGATATCTTAAGATCTTATTAAATAAGTCTGCTAATGACTTTATTATTAAAGATAAAAATGAAAAATTAGGAGAGTTGTTGTTCTATGTTTGCACAGAAGCTGTAGTTGAATAGCTATCGCAACAACTACAAACTTTGTCTAGTTAGTCGTTATTGATGATCCCTACAACTACGTTTAGACACCCCATTAAGCATTAAGTAAGTACAATCACCATTGAGGTATTTATGAAAATAAATAAACCCCGTAAAGTCCATACTACTGAATTTAAACGGTAATCCACCAATATACCCACCATTTATTTCTGGCTTATGGTGGGTATTGGTAGACTTATGTGGACTCTATTTTATTTTATCTCATTGATTTTTAATGCTTAATGTATTTTTCTAGATGCTAATAGAGCTTATTCAATATTCTGGATCTGCTCTCTCATCTGTTCAATTAACACCTTGCACTCAACCGATGCGTTGGTGATTTCGGCATTGATCGATTTCGATGCTAGGGTGTTTGCTTCGCGGTTGAACTCTTGCATCATGAAGTCTAAGCGTCGGCCGATTGCGCCGCCTTTTTTCAGGATGTTGCGGGTTTCGCTGATGTGTGAGTCGAGGCGGTCTAGCTCTTCGGCTACGTCAACTTTTTGCGCTAGCATCACCATTTCTTGCTCTAGGCGGGTAGGCTCTAGTTCTATTTGCGCTTCGGCTAGGCGATTAGTTAGACGCTCACGTTGCCATGCCATCACTTCCGGCATTTTGCTGCGAACAAAGGCGGCTTGGCTGCTGATTTCATCAAGACGTTGTTCAATAAATACTTTTAGGTTGGCGCCTTCACTGGCACGGGCGTCTAAAAATTCATTGATGGTGGTATCCAGTGCCGCTAAAAGTTCTTTTGACAGTTCGTCTACATCTTGCTCTGGTGCTTCCATCACGCCCGGCCAACGCAGTACGTCAATCGGGTTAAGTTGGCCGCGGCCACATTCTTCCATTACCCATTGGGCGTGTTCGATGATTTGGCTGGCTAGGGCTTGGTTGATTTGCAGTTCACCGGTGTTATTTTGCGCCGCATCAAAACGTAAATTAACTTCGAGTTTACCGCGCTGCATGCGTTTACGTAGCTTTTCACGGATCACAGGCTCTAAGCCACGAAATTGCTCTGGGGTGCGAATGTAGGTTTCAAGGTATCGCTGGTTTACTGAACGGATTTCCCAAACGGCACTGCCCCAATCGCCCTTAAATTGTTTGCGAGCATAGGCTGTCATACTGTGGATCATAAGCATCTCTTGTTAATTGCAGTGGCCGAATTATAAAAGTAAATCTCAGTGGCGCAAACCCTTCTGTACATTTGTCTGCCTAGCTTTGATCTGGCGCGGTGTTGCCCTGCGCATTTTTAGTCAGAGTCGCGCTTGGTTTATTTGTTAGCGTTATATTTTTTATTGGGTATGGATAAGGAAACAATATGCTGCAATGGTGCAAGGCGTTGGTTGGGTTATGGCTTAAATCGTTTGTTTGTTTTTGTGTGTTGGTGGCGGTGACGGGCGGTTTGTTTAATCTTTGTCTTTATGTTTGGGCGGATGGCAATATTCGTTTATACGGCGATGGTTTGTGGCAGTTGATCCCGTTAAAAGCGGCTTTTTTATCTTGTGTGTTTGTGGTGACGCGCTCGGGCGTACAGACAAGCCGTTATCGTGATTAACTGAGCTTCTAGCAAGCATTTTTAACTCACTTAGGTATAATAGCGCCAGTTTTTTCAACCTAGGTAATTATCTATGCGCCCAAATGGCAGAACTCCCGCTCAAGTACGTCCCGTCACTATCACTCGCAACTATACGTGTCACGCTGAAGGCTCGGTGTTAATCGAGTTTGGCAACACCAAAGTTTTATGTACAGCCAGTGTGGAAGAGTCGGTGCCGCGCTTTTTAAAGGGCCAAGGTAAAGGTTGGATCACGGCGGAATACGGTATGTTGCCACGCGCGACACATACCCGTAATCAACGTGAAGCGGCCAAAGGTAAGCAAGGTGGCCGTACCTTAGAAATTTCTCGCTTAATTGCACGTGCATTGCGCGCCGCGGTTGATCTTAAAGCCTTAGGTGAAAACACCATCACTATTGATTGTGATGTGATCCAAGCCGACGGCGGCACCCGCACAGCGTCTATCACGGGTGGCTTTGTTGCTTTAGTTGATGCGATTAACTATTTGATCAACAAAGGTGCATTAAAGACCAATCCGGTTAAACACATGATTGCGGCCGTGTCTGTGGGCATCGTCGATGGTCAGCCGTTATGTGATTTGGAGTACGTTGAAGATTCAGCGGCCGACACCGACATGAACGTGGTGATGACAGATTGCGGCAAGATGATTGAAGTGCAGGGCACGGCGGAAGAAGCGCCATTTAGCCATGACGAGTTACTGGCCATGTTGGCACTAGCGAAAGCGGGTATTGATGATTTAGTTGCGGCACAAAAAGCGGCATTAGCTGAGTAAATAAAGAGGACTTTCGATGAAACAATATCAACGTGATTTTATTGAGTTTGCACTGAGCAAACAGGTGCTTAAGTTTGGTGAGTTTACCCTCAAATCGGGCCGCACCAGTCCTTACTTTTTCAATGCGGGTTTATTTAACAGTGGCGGCGATTTAGCTAAGCTAGGCCGTTTTTACGCCGCGGCACTGCAAGATTCTGGCATCGAGTACGATGTGCTATTTGGCCCTGCTTACAAAGGTATTCCAATTGCCACCACCACCGCGGTAGCGCTGTTTGATGGTTATCAAGTGGACACGCCGTATTGCTTTAACCGTAAAGAAAAGAAAGATCACGGTGAAGGCGGCTCGCTAGTGGGTGCAGATCTTAAAGGTCGCATTATGCTGGTGGACGATGTGATCACCGCGGGCACCGCCATTCGCGAGTCGATGGATATCATCCAAGCGTGCGGCGCGTCATTAGCGGGCGTGTTGATTGCGCTGGATCGTCAAGAAAAAGGTAAAGGCGAGTTATCGGCGATCCAAGAAGTGGAACGGGATTACAATGCCACCGTTATCTCAATCATTGAGTTAAACGACTTGATTGAATACCTCAGCGAAAAGCCAGAAATGGCGGCGTCTCTTGAATCCGTTAAAGCGTATCGCGAACAGTACGGTATTTAAGTTAAACGCTTTTATACCATTAAATCCCTGATCCTTTGATCGGGGATTTTTTTTACTAATAGTGTCAAGGATTGACCGAGTGAGTAAAAAGTTAGCTAAGGTGTTGGTGCTATTAGGGTTATTGCTCTGCCAAGTCCAGCTGCTTGCCGCCCAATTAACTGGCCCACTAAGCGTAGGGGTGTATCAAAGCGCCTGGTCTAAAGATGCCGCCTTTAGCATAAACCAAATACCTGCCCAGTATTTCACCCACCTAATTTACGAGCAATTGGATGTCAATGTCCACGGCGAAGTGCAGCATTGGGATACATATTTAGATCTTGAAGCGCCCTTTGCTGGTGACACCTTAGATCAAACCAATAGAGGCAGCTTGAATCAGTTGTTACGACTTAAGCAGCAGACCCCGAATTTACAAACTTGGATTGCCATTGGCGGGTGGCGCTTAAGTGAACATTTTGCGTCGGTGGCGGCCGATGCTAAGAAAAGAAGTAACTTGATCCGCTCTACCTTGGCGTTTGTTCGCCAGCACCAGTTTGATGGTGTGGTGCTAGATTGGCGCTACCCTATGTTTCATCCCGATAGACCATTGGATCTACAGCGCGAGGAGGCCAAGGATTGGTTGGCTTTGGTACGTGAATTTAAACAAGCATTGAATTCAGTGGATGAGCCATTACAACTCGTGGTGGCAATGCCTTCATGGCCGGTGTTACTGCGCCCTTTGCCCTTAGCCGAGGCTGCCAACTATGTTGATTACTTTTATTTACTGAATGTCGATTTAGCGGGGGCTTGGTCGCGCTATAACGGCCACGCGTCGCCCTTGTATTGGTCGGAGCAAAACCCAGAGCCGTTTCCTGCCTCCATGGATTTGGCGGTGCAAACCATGCTCAGTGCTAATGTCTCAAGTCGTCAGATCATCGTGAGTACACCCGCCATTGGTCGCAGTTGGCGTCATGCTGACCAGTTATACAGCGCCAGCGCCAGTGCGACTAAGGGCTCGTTGGATAACCCGACGCAAAAGTCAGGGCTGCTGATCCAATCTGAGGTCAACTACCTTATCAGCCAAGGCTATCAGCAGCATTGGGATGAAGTGGCGCAGGCCAGTTATTTACAGCAAGGCGATCATTTCGTTTCCTATGAAAGTGAGCGAGCCCTTGCGGCTAAGCTGGCGTACACTCAGCGTCACCAATTAGCTGGGATGGCGCTGCAATATTTATTTAGCGATCAGCAATTAAGCCAGCAAATCTTCGCTTACTATTACCCTTGGCCCTACTGTTGGCAATTAATCCAAGCGCATCTACTGGCTTTCGGCTGGGTTTACTTATTGTGCTTGCTGGTCCCTATTGGCTGGTCAGTGAAGCGTAAGCAGCAGGCTTTGCAAGCTCAGCTAAAACTACGTCAACAACAGTTAGCTCAGCTCCATCAAAAATTGACTCAATTGCAAGCCGAGTCGACTCCTTTGGTATTGCCGCATGCCGAGCAGGGAATGTTAGCCGCTATGCAGCAACAAATGGCGGGTCTTGATGAACAAAGTGATCTCAACTCTGCGTTACTGCAATTACTCGCCGATCCTTTAATCGCCAGCCTAGCCAAGCAGCATGGTATGGAATTAACAGGACATACATCTGGTGTGACGTTAAGCGAATATTTAACCTTGGTGGAGATGTGTCGTACGCATATTAAATCCCTGAGTCAAGACTCAAAATTGTTGGCTGAGCTGCACCAAATTGCCAGTAAAAAGAATCAGCTGCTGTATTTAAAAGCCGAGCAGGGCTATACCGGTATTTACTGCCAAGGTCACAGGGATCCCATATACATCTACAGTCGGCTTACGCCCTTGTTACGTTACTATGGCGACGATTTTTTACTGCAATGCCATCGTTCTTATCTGGTTAATCGCGAACGTATTCAACGTGTGGAAACGGATCTGCAAGGCAAACATTGGTTGTTCCTGCAAGGCGATGTGGCTAAACATGCTATCCCGATAACGGCCAAGTACCTTGCACAAGTGCAACAGCATTTGGCACAACAAGATGAAAAATTAACGGTTTTAACGTGAACTGGTGATAGAGGAAGGCTAGCCTTTGTCTTTTCATGTTGCTGATTTTAAATGATTTAATGTTAATTTTGGTGAAATGCCAAGAGTAAGGTGATTCTTTTTCGGCTGCGCTTTAGTCAAGCTAGGTTTGGCTTATCTAGCAATCGAAAAGGATTTGATTATGAACAACCACCCTTGTTTTAAGCGCACTAAAATTAACTTGGCCACGGGATTGGCGATAGCGAGTGCGCTCACCGCCGTTATATTGCCCACTTCTGTTATGGCTGAGGCAGAGATCATTCATGAGTTTGAAATTGACCAAGTCACTTCTTCGTCTATCGAGATAGGGGCTTTTCCGATTGGCAGCGAATATCGGCCATCGCATTATTTCAGCGAGCGAGTGCATACTGGCTTGGTGCTCAAAGATGCAACGAGTCCTGGTGTCGCGCCAAATGAATATCAAACCATGCGGTTGCAGCCTCATCAAACACTACATAGTTACGGTTTTACTCCACTTGGGCAGTTGAGCGATGCCGATAAAAATTGGCACGCGACTCAAGATCAAAACCAACCCTTTGATGTATTGAAGAGTGGCAAGGTGGTTGCCTTGTATGTGGGATCTTGGCAGGCATTTAATGGCTATAGCTTAGAGCAAATACCGGCACGCAATATTACTCACCTGATCTTTGGCTTTGCGGGGATTTGTGATTATCAGCGTGAAGACGCGACCCAAAACCAAGGATTGGCTATGAATCCCGGCGCGTTTAATGCGCTGCGGGCAGATTGTGGTGTTGGTGAGGTGCAAGGCAAAGATGGCCAAGATTACAACTTGGTTGAACTTGGTGTGACCGAGCAAAAAGCCGACTTTGCCTTGGCTTTTCCCGACTATAAAGCGGCGCCCCATGCGTTTGCTGCGATTAAGCAAATGAAACAAGCCTACCCGCACCTCAAAGCCATGTTATCCATTGGCGCTTGGACCATGAGCGATCCCTTTTTTGCTATCGCTGCCGTTCCTGATTATCGTGAGCAATTTGCCGAGCAATTAGTCGCTTTTATTAAGCAGCATCCGGGGGTGTTTGATGGTATCGATCTCGATTGGGAGCATCCCGGTGGGGAAAACTCCAATCCAGGGTTAACCAGGGGCCATGTTGCCGATAGAGCGCACTTTACCGCGCTGGTTAAAACCTTAAGGCAAAGATTTGATCATGAGTTTGGCCCTGATTTTGTCTTATCGGCTGCAATTAGTCGCTTTCCTCGTCATATCGGTGCTGTTGATTTGGCTGCTCTAAAAGATGATTTAAGCTTTGTTAACTTAATGACTTACGACGTATTTTCTACTGATTATCCGTTTCCTGGCTACCATACCGGCAATGCCATTAAGCCAATTTTCTCAGCCGCTCCCGTCTATCAATATTTACCTGTTGCCGATGAGCTAGGTAACCCAGTATTGATTAACGGACAAGCTAAAACCATGGGCGATATGTTCAGTGCCTATAGCACCGAAGGCGCAATCCAAACCGTGCAAACCTTATATCCAGACTTTCCCATGTCACGATTAAATATCGGCGTGGCCAGTTATAGCCGAGGCTGGCATGCGGTGAAAATGAAGCGCGAACACGCCCCCGCTTTTTGGCACGGCACGGCACAAATGTTGGTGGATGAGCAAATGCAACAACGTGGCTTTGCCGTTAGTGGCACCTTTGATGCTGGCACCAGTAGCTTTATCGATATTTACGATAACTATATGCAAGGGGATAACAACGCGCTTTATTACGATGAGCAAGCTAAGTCGGTGTATGTGTTTGTGCCTCAAGAATCTGATGACCAAGAGCATATTTATGCCCGAGTGGAAAATATCGATTCGCCGCGAACCGTGATCAACAAGGGTGAGTTGGTGAAAAAATACGGCCTAGGTGGCTTATTCGCATGGGAAGCAACCTTTGATAATGGCTTGATTTTAAATGCGATGAATGCGGCTGTGTGTAATCCCAAAGCGGACGGCCAAGCATACCAATTTAGTGAGACTTATGCGGGAAGTGTTGACTCTCAAGTATTAGCGAGTGACGGTAGCGGACGCCCAACTAAGGTGAAAGAAGTGATCAAGGGGCCAAGTGAATACCAATTTGATGGCGAAGCGTGGTGTCAGGGCGTGAATTACCCACCTCAGCTTAGTTTGCAAAAGGCTTATCAAGTGAATACGCCTAGCTTATTGAGCCTTGCCGTCAGTGCTGATGATGCCGAAGGTGATCGATTAAGTTATCACTGGCAGCAGTTGAGCGGCCCTCAAGTCACCTTGCTGAATGCTAATCAAGCCCAGGCTCAAGTCATCGTCCCTGCGGTGAAAACGAATCAAATGGCGGATTTTGCTATCACGGTGAGTGATAGCCAAAGTCAGCAAACCCAATATGTGCGTGTCACCTTATCCCCAACTGAATGTGCGGCCTTAACGGCTAGCGCAGCACCATGGCAAACGCATTTAGCCTATCGCCAAGGTCAGCAAATCAGCTTTAACCAACAGCTCTGGCAAGCCCGCTGGTGGAATCAGGCCAGTCAACCGGGTCATGGGGAAGCATGGCAATTGATCGCCCCAGCAGTAGCTCCTTGGTCTGCCCATCAAGCTTATGCCCAAGGTGAAGCGGTTAATCACAACGGTTTAAGTTATGTGGCCAAATGGTGGAATCAAGGTGTACAACCAAGCCTAGATCCAGCGTGGCAAGCCGCAGGGCCCGCGGTGTGTGTGGATTAAACGTAAGTTAGATTGGTATCTTATCAAGGGGAGCTTTGCTCCCCTGTTTGGCAGGGTTGAGGTTGTGAATCTGTGGGACCTGAGCTTGCTCAGGGAATGAGGATTGAGCTTGTTTTGTGGCTTTAGTAGGGACTACCTAAGACACCCGAGATAATCGAACTAGGAGTGAATGAGGTTAGATGTTTATTTGACTTTTATGTTAGTCTGACCTCACTAAGGACAGCTGAGAGCGAATAATGACACCTAAGATATTGATACCCGTTGTACTAAAGCGTTTCGTTATCTGTCTGAGCTTATTGCTTGCGTTAACTGGATTGCATTGGAACTGGAGCCTGAACGGGCAAAGCTTGACTCCATTTGCCGAGCTACTGATTTACTACTCGGCAGCGGGATTTGTGTTGGGTGGTTTCTTGTTCACTTCCTACTATGCTGGGCAAGATGTCGATCGGTTTGTTAAATGGGATTTCCCTCATTGGTTACAGCCCAAAGATGCGGTGGTTGCGGGTCGCTCCATGATGTTTGTTGGCGGCGCATTAATGCTCGCGGCGGCTAGCTTGATGTTGGCGGCTTACTCGGTGGTGACGCTTTAGCCAACTGCTGATAGTAATCACCAAGATGATGTTTGCCATAACGTGGCGCGATATTATCTTGTGCCATGGCGGTTAAGAAAAACTCCATTGGGCCAGTCCAAGGCTCGGGTAAACGCCTAGTGATGGCCAGCGCGAACTTACGAAAGGCATCAGGAACGTAGGTTATGTTTGGGGTTTTATTTAAGGCGCGAAAAGCCAGCTCGGCGATGTCTTTAACACTGAGCACGTCGGGCCCGCCAACATTGAGTTCTGTTTCTGGGCGTGAAATGGCTTCAAACACAAAGCGAGCAAGATCGGCGCCGTGGATCGGGTTTAATTTCACGCTGCCATCACCAAAAAGGTAAGCTCTTGTGCCTTGTGCCATACGGTAGACTTCTTCTAAGTCACTGAAAAAACCGTTAGGGCGGATCACGCAAGGGGATAACACCTGAGAATTCAGTAGGCGCTGAGCAAAACGCTCCTTGGCTTGTAATAGCCGAACGGTTTGCAGTGAAGGTGCGCTAAAGGCAGAAATGTAAACAAACTTTTTCACCCCGGCTCGCTCTGCTTCTAGTAGCAAATTAAGATTGGCTTGATAATCAACCTCCATATAGCTCAGCCCATCGCGTTGGCGAGTAATCCCTAGACAAGAAATCACCACATCACAATAGTCACAGCAGCCAATTAGCGTGTCGGCTTGGGTTACTTGGGCGATGCGTATTTGTTCGGGTCGGGCCCCAAGTTTGGTCAATTTGTTTGCGCTTCTTGCTAGGGCGATAAAATCTTGCTGTTGTTGCAGCAATATACTAACGAGATGGCGACCAAGGTAGCCGGTGGCGCCTGCCACTAAGATCCGTTTGGCTTTAGTCATGCAATCGCTCCTTTGTCGGGGCTTTATCAGTCAATAAATAAGCAATCAGCAGCTTCAGATAAAACAAGGGCAAAAACCATGCTAACTCGGCTGGCACCGCTAACACGTAGAAGCAAAGTACCAAGCTTGCGATATATAAAGCCATCGCCAGTGGGCGTTGCAGATAGTAAGGGGCATTGATAATGACGGTGCTGGCAAACATGAGCCAGAGCCAAGCTGTCGTTAACCAGCTCAGATTAAAGTCGAGAAAAGCCCAGCTAAACAGAGCGAGTTGAATAGCGTGAAGGGCAATAAATACGAGATGTTTACCTTTGCTAATGCCACGGCGGTGAAACCAGCGTTTCGCGCCAACGCAGGCATTGCTGACCACGCCACCACAAATATCCATGGCTAGTAATATCCCAAGGCCGTATTGCCATAGACTCCAATTTAATTGCCAATGCCAAGCGGCGATGGCCATGGCGACACCTGCCGCTAGAGATGAGCCAAATGAAAGCCACCTTTCCGCTGGGCTGGCGTAGGGACCAATTAAGCGATCAAATAGGCTTAGTTGTGAAGGAGTGATCGCAGAAGCTGGCATGAATTGCATTCCTTTTTAGTCCAAGTGGTCTTTTAAAATATAGGGTTTTGTTGCAGTGGTAAAGTTTTTTAGTCCAATCGGTCAATAAAAAAGAAACATGTTATGATGTGTGCTCTGGAATCAGGATGTGAGGTGGAAGGTTGCCTAAGGTCGTCGATCATGAACAAAAACGAATTGAGATAGCGCTCAATGCGGCTGAGGTGTTTTTACAATACGGCTATAAAAACACCGGTATGCGCCAGCTTTGTCAGCATTTACACATGAGCAAAAGCGCGGTTTATCATTACTTTGATAGTAAGGATGCCATCTTTCGTGCGGCCACTGAAGCCATGCTGGCGTTGGACTCGGATATCCTTAAATCACGACCATTAGCGGCCAATGCCAGCTTGACGCAACGAACCGAGAATTTTTTATTACTGTTTCACCACATTGCGCCGCGGTTTTTTCAAGAGCAAAAGCTAGTAGTGGAGTACATAGAGGTCATCGGGGTGGGCAATATCGCCACCGATCCCTGCATGAAGCAGGTTAACCAGAAGTATCTTGATTTATTGACGACTTATGTCGATGAAGACCAAGGTCAAGCCTTGTTTACCTTATTTTTAGGCTTGTTAAATCACCAATTGCTCATGAGTAGTGAGCTAGACGTTAGCTATATTGAGCAACAATTGCAGCGGATCTTGGCATCAAGGCGATGATGGTCATCGCCCTTATCTTTTCGTTACGCTTTTAACGTTACTGCGCTTGGGGGAGTTGGGTATGCGTGCGAATGTAATCCACACACACATCCACGGTATTGGCTAAGGATTTTCTGATGCCTGTCCCGTCCTCTAATTCTTCATAGGAAGGGGCGTCATTGGTGTCTGCATATTCTGGAAAATGGCTACATGAGCCTTCCACGATCACTTTTTTGCTTTTGGTCTCAATTAGGCGAGCGTGGGTAGCGTAGTTAACACGATAGCTGTCCCAATCAGAGGGAAAGTAGATAGAGCCCCAACTGAGGGTTTTAACGTCAAGAATGTAGTCGTAATTGCTGTAACGCTTAACTAGTTCGCCGATCTCTGTGTCTAAAGCGACGCTTTGTTCAAGCTCAACCAAGTTAACTTGGTGTTTTGTAGCGCTCCCAGCAGCCAGCTTCTGCGCAATACTATAGGCAGGATCGGCAATGTTATTGTTGGCAATGATGGTGTTGCCACTGTCTACTGCAGAAGCATAACCGATCAAACCAAATTGCACATTTAATGCGGTTTGGGCAGGAAAATCGGGCAATTCATTATAGCGACTAAGCACTAAGGTTTTTTGGCTTAACTGCGCAGATTCCTCTGCGGTTAGGGCGTCATTTTTGATGGTTGAACAGCCGTTGGCTAATAAAACCACCAGGCTAACCAGTACTAATTTTAGTTGCAAAGCTAAATTCCTTTTTAACAATTAAGGGGGTCAACATAGGCGAGGTAAAACTGGGCGGCATACTAGCTATTTGCAGTCAACTTGTGAAATCGTTTTAAGCGATAAAGTGATCGCGCGCTTTGTTTGGTTTTCTATCAATAATCGTTGATTTTAATGAAGAAATTGACTTGAAAAGAAATATAGCCACCTGGTGAAAGGTGGCTATATGGGTATCTCAAAGATGATTTAGATGAGTGCGGTGTGTTAGTTTATTTTTTTCCACACGCCCCATTCACCAGATTGGCTTGGGTTATCTCCTTGTGTCCACCATTTTGCCTCATATTTTTCATCTTGATAGAGAACCTGTGCGCCGCCTTGGTAGACTTGTGCTGCCTGCCAAGTTGTTTCGCCTGTTGGAGGCTCCGTTGGTGTAATTGAAGGCATGATGGTGGGTGTTACCGTAGGCGTTAAAGTAGGGGTCACCGTAGGTGTAGTGCCGCTAGTTGATAAGATCCAAGCATAATCTGCAGCCCAGCCCTTACCTGGCTCATATGAGCCACCTAGATTACACCAGCCAGCAACATCACAGGTATAGATGTGACCGTTACTTGCAAGTACCTTATCCCCTTGTTGATAGCTACCTAAGCCTGCAGGGTAGACATAGTTAGCGCCTGAAGGTGGCGGAGTTGGTGTGGTCGTTGGGGTAATCGTAGGCTCCAAAGTTGGCGCGATTGTTGGCGCCTCTGTTGGCTCTAGTGTTGGGCTGATCGTCGGCTGCAATGTTGGCGATACCGTTGGCTGCATGGTAGGTGTTACAGTTGGCTTAGGTGTTGGCTCTAGCGTTGGAACGGTATCGCCATGGCCTAAACCTTCATGCATCGCATTTAAAATGTCGCCATTATCGGCATCAATTTCCCATGAAAAGACCCCTGCTAAACCGTGTTGGCGAGCATACATGGCTTTCGCCTTGGTTGAACGGGAATCGTCATAGGTGATCAAAGAGCCTGAAGTTGGATTCCATAAATAGGCCGCTTGTGCCTGCTCATCATAATAGTACTGGAAGCCATTTAAGCCCTGATTATTGGCGCCGGCATAATTAGTTTTGATATCGCGGTAATCCAATACACCAGCTTCCCAAGTACCGGGAACTTTACCTGAGCCTAAACCAGTGAAGGGATCGTTATTTTTGTAACCACTGATGCCTTTCCAACCGCGACCGTACTTAGCTACACCCATCACCAGTTTATTGGCTGGCACACCAGCATTAATCAGGCCATTAATACCTGCATCGGCATTAAAGTTGGCTATGGTGGCTGAGTCTGCTTGGTATAATGCCGCGTGATGACCGGGTTGATCATCCCAGGTGCCATAGAAGTCGTATGTCATGGCAAAGATATAATCCATGTACTGTGAGGCTTCACTGTAGTTGACATCGTCGATCTTGGTTTGGCCAACACCTACCGCGGAGGTCAGTTGGTACTGTCGATTATTTTTAGCCGATAGACGGTCAAGCATGGCACGAAGATCGTGCATGATGTCTGCGTATAACTGGCTATCAGATGGCTTACCTAAATCAGGGTTTGCACCTTCGCCACCGGGGTATTCCCAGTCAATATCAACACCGTCAAAGAAGGGGTAAGCCTCTAGGAAGGTTTCAACAGACGCGACAAAGGTGGCGCGGTTAGCGGGGTCATCCATGGTGTAGAAAGGATCAGATAGCGTCCAACCGCCTATCGAAGGTAAGATTTTTAGCTCGGGCTTGGCGGCTTTTAAACGCATCAGCTGACCAAAATTGCCTTTAATAGGATCGTCCCATTTATCGCCCGGAAACGATTTTTCTAATGCGGCAAAACTATCATGCACGGTGACTTCGTAATCTTGTTTATCACGACAAGCGCGTTTCAGGGCGCTAAACCCTTCTGGATTAGCATCCTTCAATGATGGGTTTGGCCCACAAATCGGAATAAAGCCATAAATAATATGAGTTAAGTTTTGTGCAGGAATACTCGATACGGGGAACTTACGACCATAGATGCTCCATTCAACGAAATAAGATGCCACCACCGAGTTGGTTGAATTGGTATAAGGTTTATTGTTTTCGAGTAAGGTGAGCTCCAGTGGAGGTCGACATGTGCCATTGACTTCACAGTTATCACTGGGCTCAGAGCTTGGGCTTAAAGTGGGGGTAGGGGTGGGCTGAGGCACCACATGGAGCTGCCAAAACCATGTGCTTTGACTTGGGTTATAACCGGGATTATCACGTAGCGCTTGATAATGTTTGCCTTGATAGCTGACGATATCACCTGCTTGGTATGATTTCCCAGCTTGCCAAGTGTTATCTCCCGGCTCTGTTGTTGGCGCAATGGTGGGCTCGGTTGTGGTATTACAAACTTGGCTCATTTCACCATTAATGGCTTGGTCGATGGCGGTGAGCAATGAGGTTTCGTCTTGTGTATCTTGCGAAAGCTCCCAATTCATGATGCCACCTGCTTTTTCTAATGCTAAGCGGGTTTTCTTTTGAATCGTTGGAATACCATTATAACCGGCGCCACTCGCGGTTTTGTCACGACATTCCGCGCCAGGTTCACTCGCGACAATATCGCGGTACGTTCGTGCGGGCTGAGCATAAAATGGTACACCCAGTACCGTTTTTTCTTTGCTTAGTCCCTTCGATTGCCAAAACTCGATTGAGGCTTCAGCAAATTCATAAGTGGAGTGATGTTGGCCGGCTGAATGATCTGCGTCATAAGCCATCAGGTTTAGAAAATCGATATCATCGAAAACTTCACTCTTAATGCCACGCGCGCCCCAGCCAGAAGCTGCGACGGCAGCTGTTAGAAATTTGCCTTGACCGCGTAGAGCAACCGATAACTCATCCATCAGTAAAGCATAGTTATCGGCAATCACACCTGAATCAGGGTATTCCCAATCCATATCAACACCGTCAAGGCGATACTCATCCACGAATGCCATTACATCGGCGACGAACTTGGTTCGTCCTTGTGGCGTCGCTGACATGTTTTCAAATTCATTGGCACGGCTACCGTTCCATCCCCCAATCGCGATTCCAACCTTAACGCCATGGTTATGAGCCAGGCTAACTAAGTTTTTTAGCTTGCGGCTATTATCAATTGGCTTAAGTGAGCCATCTTGATTAAGCAGTAAGAATGAGTAGTTAATATGCGTTAACTTGTCATACTGGATATTTTCAGCACTTCCGCTCCATGAGGGGAAGTAACCAACGCTTTTAAAGCTATCGCTTGCAGCGTGGACTTGAGTAGATATAAGTGTCGCGAGGGCGAGCCCCTGAGCAACCCGAGATAATTTAAACATGATTAAATCCCTATAAATAATGCAATCCATTGGTAAAGAGGCTGCCTAACTTCCTACTTTGATCCCCTCTTAATTGGCCCATTAAGAGTTATTCAGCGGGAAGTTAAGCAGCTGTGATTGCTCAAACTAGTCAATGTTTGGAATGGACTTTGAGCTCAATCAATCTGACATATAGGGTGGCTTGAGCATAGGTGTTGCTCTGGTGGTTTTCATTGCTTGACAAAATAATGGCTATATTTCAATGGTTTATGTTTTTTGTGTGCTAGGGGAGTTATCACGTGTGCTTCACGGCTTAGTGAGATTGATTTTCAGTTTAACTGTTGGTTTTTACCATTCATGAACTACTTTTTTTCTCTTGTTTAGTTAACTTTATGTTTTCAAATTAATTTCAAGTTTTGCTGGTGTAATTTTATGAATCCTTAGGGTTGCACGGCTATCTCCGTATGAAGTTCAGGGGCAAACTATATACCCAATCAACTTGAAATTGCATGCTTCAGAGCGCCACCGTGTTTTCAATACTAGGCAGGCTAATGCAGAGAAATGTAGGCACCTTCTAAATGAGCGTAACAACGCAGTGGAAGCACGGTGGCGCTCCCAAAGGGCAGGCTTTACAAGCGTTTATGCCGCGTTATTGATTTTGATAAGGGGCAACCGTTACCAGCAATCAATGCCTTGCCTAAACGCCTGTCAATTCTTGCACAAATCAAGCATATCCAGGTTGATTGGGTAGATATCTTCTCATTGTGAATTACCGCGCTGAATGTTGCGACAGCAGGTTATTGCTTAATGGCTGAGTCATGGCATTGCTAGATAAGGATGTATTGTTGAGAGCTTTACTTTTAATACTGTTTTCGGGATCGTTAATGGCCGCATTTACAGCGCACTCAAGTGAGCTGGTTAAGATGGGCTTTTATCGTGATTGGAGCGTGTACAGCCCAAATTATCATATAACCGATGTCCCCGATGAGCTACTCACGCACCTTGTCTATGAAAACGCTGTCGTTACGCTTGATGGACAAGTGCGCTGGGGAGATGAGTACGCTTCAATTAGTGCTTACTTCCCCCATTCCGATGTTGAGGTGGGGAGCGTTGCCGGAAGCATGGGCCAGCTACAACAGCTAAAAAGGCGTAATAAGAAGATTAAGTCGGTGATATCTATTGGCGGTTGGAACCGTGTTGATACGATGTCGCAGGTAATGAATGACCCACATAAGCGTGCAAAGTTTGTCCCATCCCTGGCCGACTTTGTTCAACAATATGAGTTTGATGGCATCGATCTCAATTGGATAGCCCCTGCACTCAACCCAAGTAATGTGCAATGGCGGACGGCCGATTTTTATAACCTTACTAAGTTAGTCAAAGAGTTAAAGCAAATGGTTGATCAGCTCAGTTTGGCTTCGCAGCGCGATATTGAGCTTATGTTGTCAGTGCCCGTTTCAAGGCAAAGCTTACAGTATTGGCATATAGGTGAAATATATCCGCTTGTTGATTACGTAATATTATTGTCCGATCAACAAGCGACCCATGACAACATTGCCGTGGATCACATCAACCCATTGTTTACTTCAAGTCAGGCTTCGGCTAGCAGCATTGATTACCTTGTTAGTGACATTATTATGTTGACTGGCGATGCGAGTAAATTGGTGCTAACTATTCCGCCTTTTGCCATGGCGTGGCAAGGCGTTCAGCCGTTGTCAGATGAACTGATTGGTGCGCCTATAGTGCAAGCATCACAAGGCACTTGGGATAGCAAAGGCCTTCACTCAGGGGTGTTGCATCGAGATCATTTATTTCGTCTAGTCAGCAGTGGTGGCTATCAAGAAAAGTGGGATGAACTAAGTCAGTCTTCATATCTCTACCACCCCCATCAGCTTAATGGTCACGTTATTTCATATGAAAGTCAGCGAGCGCTAAGCAGTAAAATACAGTATGTAGAAGATAAGCAGCTAGCAGGGGTGGCCTTTAGTCAGTTACATAATGATAGCCAAGGTTGGCATTCTGTTGTTACTTCGACTTATCGTGAAATGGATCCTATCGCTTTGTATTGGACTTGGCTGTCGGCATATATCGTCAAGCATGGCGCCGAGGTGATCGTTTTGCTGATAGTGGCTTTGTATTGGCTGGGGTGGTTGCTATGGCGACGTTGGCATCAGCAGCAAGATAAACGAGCCAATGCGCAGCTAGAGCAGAATTTCTTATTGTTGCAACATGCTTTGCAAAGTTTAACGCACCCTCTGGATGCATTGGTCAGGTTGAGACAAGGTCGCCATTTTGCAACGCAGCAAGTGGAATCGCCGCAGTGGCAAATGCTGCAAAAATTAGCATCGCAAACACAAACTATTTTAGAGAACAGTCGTTTGGGGAGTGAATTGCGTCAGGCGGTAGCTAAGCCGTTTTCTGTGCTTGATGTGATCCACAGTGCCAAACATGCTGTTGACTTTGGGGGAGAGCTCTTTCGAGTTCACCTCACCAATGCTGATGATTGTTTAGTGGTCAATAATGACGCGGACTATTTGTATCAAGCCTTATTGATTTTGTTCGGCTCAGCAAATCTAAGAGGCGCAGGGCACGTAAATATTCGACTTGGTCGTCAACAGTCTAAGTTGGTGATCGAATTCTTGATACTAAAGCAAGCAGGAAGGCCTAACTTTGATAGTGAGTTAGCTGCGCTGACCCCTTTTGTTCGGCGACTTCAAAGTCAGTTGTGCGTTGAGCAAAATGAGCTTCATCATATTATCACTATCGCATTACGAGATGTTACCCAAGGCCGGTTAAATCAGCTATCGAGGGGAAGGGGCGAGCAAGTTGTCAGCTCGATAGATTGTCTAGCATTAGTGTCAGATTTTTCAGCTCACGGGCAAACGGTTTTTAGTTTAGAAAAGATGGTCGAAGAAGCTTTTAACTCATTTTCTCGTTCATTCGCTCGCACTGCGTTAGCCGTTTATCAAGGTAGGAATCTAGTTTATTCAACGAGTGATACGCCGTTAACCGGTGGCGAGGAAGTGGTTAAAATAATGGACTATTCATTTCATTTGGCACCCGAGCAAGCTCAAGATGAAGAAATCGCGGTGTTAAAAACCCTAACATCACAAATAAATATGGCGTGGTGTCAAATTTCAAACTTAGTAAGAACGCCCAGATTATTAGCTGAAATATATGAAATATCCTCCAATAGAGAGAAGATTGAGTATATCCAAGCCGAGCAAGGCTATAGCGGTATTTATATCCAAGGTAAAACGGCACCGATTTACATTACCTTAAGGTTAAAGCCCATCAAATATTATTTTGATGAGCACGCTTTTTTACAAATTCACCGCTCGTACTTAGTTAACCCAGCCAAGGTTAAGCGTGTTCGTCAGCTTTCAAGAACACGTTATGAGCTGGAGCTTGATAATGGAACTAAATTGCCTTTTGCTCGCTCATATGTCGATAGTGTGCAAGCCAAGTGGCCGCAGTGGTTTAGGCTAAGATGAAGACGGGGTATAAACAGTTACCGATTAGATATGGCGCGATTGGGTTGCTAGCCTGTGCTTTGGCGGCGGCCATTGTGATTGCGCTTTGGGTTTATGGTTTACCATCGCGTCATCTTGTGATTACACCTGAAAACGCCCTGGCTTATAGCGCTGTAAGTGATGCAAGTAATAGTGGTTTGACTAAGGCAAGTGCTGAGGTTGTCGATGACCGCTGGCAATTGGATTGCTCTATCTCTTTGAAATATCAGTGGCCATTTTGTGCTTTATCCTTAGCGCTTGCTCAAGACTGGGCTGATGGGGTGGACTTGTCATCCTATTCAGGAGTTCGGCTTAAACTTGCCTATATCGGTAAAGGCTCAACACGCCTACGTTTCTTTATGCGTAATTATGATCCTGCTTATTCTATCAAGGGGGATCATAACTCCTTGAAAGCAAATGTTGTTGAGCTTGATGTTAGGGCGACACTTGAGTCTGTCTATATTCCGATGTCGAGCGTGTATGTGGCTTCTTGGTGGCTAAGTAACCAAAAAATTCCCCTCAAGGATGCAATGCTCGATGTATCCAATGTGCCTTATATCGAGCTCTCCACCGCTGATTTACCTGAATCGGGTCAGGTGAGGTTAATCGTAGAGTCCATTGAATTTGTTGGCGCGTCGCCATTGTCATCTCTGCCTTGGTTGGTTGGGATATGCGTGCTGAGCTTATTGGGTTTTATGCTATTGCTCTTAGTCAGCCGCTGGCTTGTTGCTGAGCATCAGCGCCAAGTGTTATTTAAGCGTAACCAAGAGTTGCTTAAGGACAATCGGCGTTTTGCGAAGTTAGCAGAACATGATCCTCTTACTGGTGTAAGGAATCGAATCGGAATTGAAGCGTTACTGTTGCAACAGCAGCAAGTATTTGAGCAAACGGGTAAACCTTTGTCGGTTATTTTTGCTGATATTGATTATTTTAAGTCGATCAATGACAAATTTGGTCATCAAGTTGGAGATCAAGTGTTATGCCTCTTTGCCCAGAGACTTAAGGATAAAGTGAGATCATCTGATATTTTGGTTCGTTGGGGAGGAGAAGAGTTTTTGATCCTATGCTTAGGAACAGGTGGCTATGGGGCGAGGTACTTAGCTGAAGAATTACGTAAAACCGTAACGGCTTCACCTTGGCCGCAGGGCGTTCAGGTCACAGCTAGCTTTGGGGTCGCGACTTTAGGCAATGAGTCTATTGTTAACTTGGTGAGCCGTGCCGATGAGGCACTATATGATGCTAAGCATCAAGGGCGTAATTGCGTTGTGACGAAATCGCCTTAGTCGTGAACAAAGTGGATACTTTGATAGGTCGATATGCTTGTTGCTGGCTCTCAAAATCATGCTTAACCTAGCATCAAGGTCGTATCTAACGACCTGTGGTCAACACCTATACATTCTTGCAGCGTAAGCATCTTAAGGTTACTTGAATATCATTTGACCACCGCCACATAAAAAATAGCCTGCACGATCTGGCGTTGGACGTTAGACTAGCAGTATTTAAGTAAAAGGTATGAATTCCATGATTAATGATCCCAACGTAATCGAAACCTTAGCTGAGTTAGAGGCTTTTTTACTATCCGTTGAAAGTGGCAGTTTAGGGCTCAATGACGCGGCAGGCGTGGCACTGGCCACCAGTAATGCCGATGGTCGTCCGTTTGTGGCGGTGTTAGACAGCCAACATCAACTGCTGCTTGGGCGTTGGGTGTCCCAAGAGGTTTATGAGAACGGTAAAGACATGGTACAAAATGGTGTTAAAAAGCACTAAATCGGCTGTTTAGCCTGAAGTGAAGCGGTAACTGCAAATGCAATTACCGCGCTACTTATCCCCAGGTTACCTCAAGATGTTTGTTCAGCGAGCCTGCCTCGTCTGTTAGGCGCAACGCTGATTGAGGCATAGTTATCTTACGTTGCAATAGAAATGGGCTTACTGTTCAAGTTTGGTGAGTTCAGCTGCCAGTTGCTCAAATATTTGGGTCATCGCTTGGCCTTGTCCCTTGGCTAACGCGGCAGGGTCTTTCGCGCTAAGCTCAACTCGGCTTGAGAGGGTTTTTTCCAATACGACGGTCGGACGTATATCCTTATTTTCAATTAACACAAACTGCATTTCCACCACAGCGGTAGGCGTGTGGCCGTCACGAAAATCACCAAATAACTTAGTGATTACTATTTGTAAGATTTGCTGGGCAGGTGTGCGCATGCTTGGTTGAGCTACCGAGTCGTAAAGGCCTGACTGTTCTAGCCAGAGCGCTACTTGGTTGCCTACCATCGCCTCTGGCTCGCTGATGTAGCGGTTGTAATAGTCGCTTTCAAACTTCACCTCGTCCATGCGATAGACCATCTGGGTTTGATTGAAAGGGGCGGTGCTACGTACATAATCGATACGTAGGCTATCACTGACTCTGTTCAGCGTTTTAGTTGGCGTGCTGGCTACCAGGACGTAGGTGCTTGGTTGCTCTACCGGTTTTCCTAGGCTGCAGCCGGTAATAAATAGCACGACAATGGTTGAAAGTAACAGGGATTTGAGCATGTTATTTGTCCTCAAGCTTTATTTTCTCGGGTGCACCACCAAAGATGATGCCTGATGGATTTTGTTTGGCGCTTTCTGAGAAATCCTTTAGGTTCTCGGCGGTTACGCGAAGATCTCGGATAATACTATTAATGTCGTATTGATTATCCATCATGATGGTATCGGCGCGTAATACGGCTTTATCTAGGTCTTTGATTAGTTTTTCGATATCTCCGCCATTGGCTAAGCTGGTTTTTAGACTGCTGGTCACAGAGGCTAAAGAGGCGACTGTTTGACGGATTTTCGGATCGGCTAATACTTGGTCTAAATTGGCGCTTGCTGAATTTATATGAGCCAGAGTTTGGTCCACTTTACCTTGCTTAATCAAGGTGTTTACTTCTGTTACAGCAGCGTTAGCTTGGTCTAAAAAGGCGATGGTCTCGTTAGATATCTGATTGGTATCGATGGCCGCTACTTTTTGATTTAGGGTGACAATCAGTTGATTTAGGTTCTGACCAATCATGGTGATATCGGCATCATTTAAGCTAGCAAGCACTTTTTTAACGCCGGCTATAATTTCACCGGTCGAGCTAGGTGCTGATGGAATATAGGTGTATTTGGGTTGCCAGTTAAAGTCTAGGTCGTCAACTTGGCTGGTTCTTACGTAATCAAGAGAAAGGTACTGTTGACCTGTGATCCCTGCGAGTTGAGTTTGAGCGCGCAAGCCCTTCTGCACGGATAATTGGACGTTTTTATGCCAGTCTTTGATGGTTTCTTCGCTACCCGTGAGTTCGCTACGAACAATCACATAAGATTTTCGCTGTTCACGAGGGACATCGGGCTCATAAATTACGTTTGATAAGTCTATCTCGACCACGGTGCCAAGCGGGATGCCGCGGTATTGTACCGGTGAGCCGACTGCTAAGCCTGAAACTGAATTATCAAAATAGGTTTCAAATATCACCTTGGGTTTAAATAGCGATCTTCCCCCGAGAATGAATAAGATAACAAACATTAACAGTAGGGCGATGACAACAAATAGGCCAAGTCGAAAGTGTTTTTGAGATTCATCCATTTTGTTTGCTCATTTTTTGCTGTTCTTGATCGGAAAGGCGATTAAAAAATTGACGCACCTTGGGGTTGTCGCTGTGGTCACGTAATGCTTGGGGCGATCCTTGGGCAATAATGCTTTTGGATACTGGGTCAAGCATAATAGCGCGATCTGCAATGGTAAAAATGCTTTGTAATTCATGGGTTACTACGACAAAGGTGCAGCCTAAATTATCGCGTAATCGCAGAATAGTTTGGTCTAAATTGGCTGCGGTAATGGGATCTAACCCAGCTGAGGGCTCATCCAGCATTAAAATATTAGCACCGAGTGCCATGGCTCTGGCGATCCCCGCGCGTTTTAGCATCCCCCCGGAGAGTTCACCTGGCATCAGGCTTTCGGCATAGCCCATTTCGACTAGGTTAAGTAAGATCCTTGCGGTGAGGTTTTTCTCGTTGATGCCAATATCGGTAAATTCATCAAGGGGAAAGCGCACATTTTGCAACACGTTAAGAGAGCCAAACAAAGCCCCACTTTGATACATGACCCCCAGTTGCCGTTGTAATTTGGCTTTCTCATCGCTATCAACGTTTACGATGCTGGTTTCATTAATTAAGATATCGCCCGACATCGGCGTATAAAGGCCAATCAGATGCTTCATTAGGCTGGATTTACCACAGCCTGAGCCGCCTAAAATCACCAAAATTTCGCCATGTTTCACATTGAAGCTGGCATCTTCTAATAAGATCCGCTCGCCATAGCCCATTTTCAGGTTCTTGACGTTAATTGCGTACTCTGATGAGGGAGCTGAAATTGCTGTGTTAGCTTGGCTTACTGTCATTGCTGCGCTTCCTGTTAGCTCGTGAGTACCGTGAAGAAACCGTCAATCACGACAATCCAAACAATACTGGTTACCACAGCGCTAGTCGTTGATAAGCCCACTGAAGTTGCTCCCGCGCCAGTGGTTAAACCTCGCTCACAACCAATGGCTGCGATAGTAAAACCAAATGTAAGCGCCTTGATTAAACCGATAATGAAGTCCCATGAAGATACCGCATGGAGCAATTCATTATAAAACTGTACAAAACTAATATCGAACTTTAGCAGCACCAGTGCGCCGCCAAAAATACCGATGAGATCCGCTAAAATGGTCAGCAAAGGTAACACCAGCATGGACGCCAGCAAGCGTGGCAGCACTAAAAAGTAGACGGGATTAAGGCCAAAGGTATGC
The DNA here is from genome assembly GCF_046452435.1 of Motilimonas thetidivivens. NCBI lineage: Bacteria > Pseudomonadati > Pseudomonadota > Gammaproteobacteria > Alteromonadales > Motilimonas > Motilimonas thetidivivens. The sequence goes on along the minus strand of NZ_JBKFDK010000012.1, from coordinate 80,605 downwards.
AGGGCGTTTATTTCTTCGTTTACTTTTTGGGTGCCAATCTCAGCAGCAAAAGCGGCGCCCGTTCGCCCCGCAAAAACGATGGCTGTCATCAGTGGGCCCAGCTCGCGAAACATGGCAATGCCTATGCCATCGGCAACAAATAACACGGCGCCAAACTGTTGCGCCACGAGGCCGATTTCAAAGGCAATGATAATTCCCATCAAAAAGCCAATTAATAGTACGATGGGTACCGCATTGGCTCCGGCTTGAGTCGCGATGGTGAAAACCTCATTCCAGCGTACCTTATTGTTGCCTATTAGCGTGTTCCAAATAGCGCGAAAGCACTGTTTAAGAAATTGGAACATAATGCTGATATAGCTAAGTTGTTCTTGGGTTGCTTTACCTATGCCTATGAAAAAAGTGTCTTTATCTGCTGGCGCGGCGGTGGGCGTAGGCGGTTGTTTGGGGATCAGCGCGGCAATATTAGCATCTAAATTACGCAGGGTAATGGCCGCTTCAGCGGGCCGAGCGCGGTGAGTTAAATCATACAGAAAAGCGATACCTGTCGTATCTACATAACTTAATTTGCTGGCGTTAATGATGATTGGGGCATCGGGATGTTGTTCTAGCAAGTGATTAATTTGCTGCCATGACTGAGCAACGGAAGCTGATGTGATTCGCTCACTTAACTCCATTTCAATCTCAGTTTCGGTTTGCGAATTCATCTATGGTGATGCTCCAATTTCAATCTAGTGAGACTCAGGATCAGTTTAGCTTAGAAATAGTTTAGTGGACTAATCGTAGCCGTATTGTTAACGCCGCCTGCAATGAGATTGTTAACCGTATGCCAAGATCCAAGAGGTATTCTTAAGCCATAGCTTACTATTAAAAAATGTTAATCACATTAATGTGTTGAAACTTTTTAGTCGGATATTTATTAACGTGATATGAGTCAATGATATTAACTGATGAACGTAAAAAAGCCCACCGAAGTGGGCTCAAACAGGTAACAAGTTAGCGCCTAAGAACTTAGGCTACCTTGTTTAAATGCACGTCCATTTGTGGGAATGGAATTTCAATACCTGCTTCATCCAAGCCAATTTTGATTTGCTTGTGTAGATCGAAGTAAACACCCCAGTAATCTGCTGTGTTCACCCAAGGGCGAACGACGAAGTTCACTGAAGAATCTGCCAATGCCACCACTTCGATGGTTGGCGCAGGATCTTTAAGTACTTTTTCGTGTGCAGTAACAATACGTGTTAGCACTTCTTGGGTTTGCTTAAGATCGGCTTTGTAGCTCACGCCAATGACCATATCAACACGACGTGTAGGTAGGCGTGAGTAGTTCACAATATTGCCACCAAATACCGCTGCGTTTGGTACAACAACCACTTTATTGTCTGGTGTTGTTAACACGGTAGAGAAAATTTGGATTGAATCAACCGCACCCGCTGTGCCTGCGATTTCAACATAATCACCGGCTTTGAAAGGACGGAATAGGATAAGTAATACACCAGACGCGAAGTTTGATAGTGAGCCTTGTAGCGCTAAACCAATCGCTAAACCGGCGGCACCGATAATAGCAACGAAAGAAGCGGTTTGTACGCCAACACGGCCCAATGCCGCGATAATAACAAAGGCGATCACACCGTAACGCACTAAGCCTGCGACGAAGTCGACGATAGTTTTGTCTAGGCCTTTGCTAGACATGACTTTGCGGATACCACCGGCAACCATACCTGCGGCGATAAAACCGAAGAATAGGATCAGTGCAGCTGCTGCAATATTGACTGCGTATTCGATAATTAAGCCTTGGTTGTTCTGTAACCAAGAGCCTGATTCTTGGATCAATTCATCCATTTCTGAGCATCCTGTATTGTTAATTATGAGGAGAGGGCTTTTGCGCCGTTATATTAGCGCAATTTAGGATATAAACAATAGGTATAATCAAACTCAAAGCCGTTTGTGGCTCTCATTAATCCGTAGCTAAGAGGATGTTGCTGAAATAGCGTAAGTCGCTGACAACTTACGCTATCTTAATTCAATTAACTATTGAGTAATTGGCTGCGAATAAATTCCCATTGTTGGTCAAAATCCGCACTGGGTTTACGTTTAAATTGGGTGCGTACAAACTGATTTATCTTGCCTTCGGCAAAGGCCAATAGCAGGTTGGCTAACATGGCTTCATCTAAGTTAAAGCCTTTACCGTCTCGAATGCGCTTTTCTCTAAGAACTTGTTTAATTTGGGTTTCCAACTTTTCAAACAAGCTTTGAATGCGCTCACGCAGGCGTTCATTTTCACCTAGCAGGGCATCACCGGTTAAAATTCGGGTGATACCTGGGTTGCGCTCGGTAAAACTGAGTAGCAGATGTAAAATGTGGTGGACGCGATTAAAGGTATCTTTTTCTTCTTCAAGGATCAGGTTGATACGTGAGAGTAACGATTCTTCGATAAATTCAATCAAGCCTTCAAACATGCGCGCTTTACTCGGGAAATGACGGTACAACGCGGCCTCAGAAACGCCCACTTCCTTAGCTAATTTCGCCGTTGTAATGCGTTGTCCTGGCGCGGTTTCCAACATATGAGCCAGTGCTTGCAGTATTTGCTCTTTACGATTGGTTTTGCTATTTCCTGACATGGAAGTTCCTTTCACAAACCGAGTAAAAAATGGAATTGATTAGATTATTGGCGACCAGAATGACCAAAGCCACCTTCGCCACGCTCGCTGCTATCAAATTCATTGACGATTTCAAATTGGGCTTGTACTACAGGTACAAATACCAGTTGGGCAACGCGCTCACCGGGCTCGATGGTAAAGTCGGTTTGGCCGCGATTCCAACAGGACACCATCAGTTGACCTTGGTAATCAGAGTCAATCAGGCCCACCAAATTGCCTAACACGATGCCGTGTTTATGACCTAAACCAGAGCGAGGCAAAATTGTCGCCGCTAGGCTGGGATCATTAATATGTATCGCGATGCCCGTTGCCAATAGCTGAGTTTCGCCTGGTGCTAGGGTGACCGCTTGGTCGATACATGCGCGCAAGTCCATGCCGGCTGAGCCAGGTGTTGCGTAGGCAGGCAGTGGCCAAGTAGTCCCGATGCGTGGGTCGAGTATTTTTAATTCGATTTGTTTCATTTGTGCTGTCTTAAGTCTGCTAGCTAATTATTTTTATAATGTTGAGCGATGATTTTGAGTAGCTCTGTCGCCACTTGACGTTTATCCGCTAAGGCAATGTGGCTTACGTCATGCTTAGAAAACACGCTTAAACTATTTTGTTCGGCATTAAAACCTTGCCCCGCCTTGGCGACGTCGTTGGCGGCGATCAAGTCAAGATTTTTACGTGCTAACTTATCCTTGGCGTAATGTTCAACATCTTGCGTTTCGGCGGCAAAACCGACGCAAAATGGTCGCGGCACACTATTGGCGATATCGGCAAGAATATCAGGATTTTTTACCATTTTTACGACTAACTCATCATTACTTTTTTTGATTTTGTTAGCTGCCACCGATTCTGGACGATAATCCGCCACGGCGGCGCAGCCGATGAAAATATCGTGCTCGGCACTGCGTGATGTTGCAGCTTGGTGCATCTCTAGGGCACTTTCCACTTTAACTAGCTCTACGCCGCTTGGCGCGGTTAAATTTACTGGCCCTGAAATAAGCGTCACCTTGGCGCCCATATTAAGTGCCGCGTACGCCAGTGCATAGCCCATCTTGCCTGAGCTGTGATTAGACAAATAACGCACCGGATCGATAGCTTCGCGAGTGGGGCCGGCGGTTAGCAGTATGTTTACCCCAGCCAAAGGTTGGTCTGGATTAAGCTGGGCTAAACAAAGCTCAACGAGTTGCTCTGGCTCTAGCATGCGGCCCGGCCCGACATCGCCACAGGCTTGTTGGCCTTGGGCTGGCCCCCAAATAAGCACGCCGCGCTCGGCCAGTGTTGCCAAATTAGCTTGGGTGGCCGCGTTTAAGTACATTTGCTGATTCATCGCCGGTGCAATCGCGATGGGGGCTGGGGTGGCTAAGCACAAGGTAGACAATAAATCATCGGCAATGCCAACGCTGATGCGCGCTAAGGTATTGGCACTGGCGGGAGCAATTAACACCAAATCGGCCCATTTAGCTAATTCGATATGGCCCATACCGGCCTCTGCGGCGGGATCTAACAAGCTGTCTGAGACGGGGTTACCTGATACGGCTTGCAGGGTTAAGGGGGTGATAAAAGCTTGCGCGGATTGCGTCATCACAACCCTTACCTGTGCGCCGTGATCTTTTAGTCGGCGGATCAACTCTGCGCATTTGTAGGCCGCGATGCCGCCACACACACCGATAAGGATTTTTTTATTTGTTAGATCCATGGTCTTGCCCCAAAAAAATAAAGCGCAAAGATAACACACCTTAAATAGGAATTTCCCCTACTTGGATCATTGCCTTCGACTAGAGTTAAGGAATTGCTGAGTTGAGCGGACGGGATAATATGAGCATCAAACACTGGCCAGCAGCGGAGCGACCGCGGGAAAAATTATTAGAAAAAGGCGCGCAGGCGTTATCCGATGCGGAATTGTTAGCGATTTTTTTGCGCACCGGATGTGCAGGCCTTGATGCGGTGCAACTGGCGCGTCATCTGTTAACCGACTTTGGTTCATTACGCGCAATTTTAGGAGCGCAGCAAGCGCAGTTTTGCCAAGGTAAGGGGTTGGGGACGGCCAAATATGTGCAACTGCAGGCGGTGTTAGAAATCTGCCGCCGCTATTTAGCGGAGCAATTATATCGCGAAGATGCCCTGACTAGTCCGCAGGCAACACGGCAGTATTTAATGGCCAAAATGCGTGATTACAAGCACGAAGTGTTTGCTGCACTGCTACTGGATAATCAGCATAGAGTATTAAATTTCGTCGAGCTTTTTCATGGCTCCATTGACAGTGCCAGCGTTTATCCACGAATTGTGGTGGAACAAGTGTTGATAGCGAATGCAGCGGCGGTAATTTTAGTGCATAATCACCCGTCGGGAATTTGCGAGCCCAGTCAGGCTGATCGACGGATCACCGAACGACTGATCGCAGCCCTCGCATTGATCGATGTGAGAGTATTAGATCATTTAGTGGTTGGTGACGGTGAAACCGCTTCTTTCGCAGAAAGAGGGTGGATTTAGCCGAAAAATCGACCAGATTTGAACATTGTGTTGATCTTGTATGGGCTTTACTGTATAAAATGCGCCCTCGTAGTGCCTCGGGCGACGGCCACACGAGGTACTAATATTGCTCGAGCAAGAAGATTTATTTGGAGAAGAGTGACATGTCAAGAGTATGTCAAGTTACCGGTAAGCGTCCAGCTGTAGGTAACAACGTATCACATGCGAAAAACAGAACAAGACGCCGTTTTCTACCTAACCTACAAACTCACCGTTTTTGGGTTGAAAGCGAAAACCGCTTTGTAAAATTACGTACTACTACTAAAGGTATGCGTATCATCGATAAAAAAGGTATTGATGCAGTACTAGCTGACATCCGTGCCCGTGGTGAAAAGGTTTAGGAGATAGATTATGGCAGCTAAAGGCGGTCGCGAAAAAATTCGTTTGAACTCAAGCGCTGGTACTGGTCACTTCTACACGACCGACAAGAACAAGCGCAACATGCCTGAGAAGTTCGAGATCAAAAAGTTTGATCCAGTAGTTCGCAAGCACGTTATGTACAAAGAAGGCAAAATCAAGTAATTGATTCTCTCTTCTAGTGAAAAAGCTCAGCCTAGCTGGGCTTTTTTTATGCCTGAAATTCTTGCATTATGCATTATGAGCCTAGGCTAGTGTGGGAGAATATGGATGAGATTGAGCAAAAAGGCGTGGAATAACGTACTGATCTTTGCCGTGCTGGCGATGATTTTTATATTTAACTTCAGCCACAAAAAGATGCTGCATAATGAAAACAGCAGCCCTAAACAAGCCACGTTATTGCCAAGCCAGAGTATGATCTTGACTATGCAGGGGCCGGATTACACTGTTGAACGTATTGGCCGTAGTTGGCGTAGTCGCCCAGATATAGGGCTTGCACCCGAGCAATTAGCGCAAATGATGGAGGCGTGGCTATCCCAACCCTTAGCCACATTAGAATTACCCGAAGGACAATTACCGGTGAGCCAGTTTAGCCAAGAGTACCAATTTTGGTTAGCAGGGGTGGATGAGCCAGTCAGCTTGATCTTGTATCAACTAGAGACAGGTTTAGTGATCAGTAATTGGCAATCTCAGCTATTGCAGTTAGATGAGCTTAACATCCATAAACTATTGCCTCGGTAAGCGCGTATATAGCTTTTTTTACCTGCAACTTTCAGTAGTTTGGGTATCAAGCAATTTAAACATGGATATTTTCAATGCCTGAATTACCCGAAGTTGAAGTCAGCCGCCAAGGCATCGCGCCATTTGTCACTGGCGCGCAAATTAGCAAGATTGTGGTGCGCCAGCCGCAATTACGTTGGCCGGTGCCTGAGAGCATTCAAGAAGCATGTGGCCAAGTAGTTGAGCGGGTTGAGCGCCGCGCTAAGTATCTGTTATTGCGCACGCAAGTGGGCACCATCATGTTGCATTTAGGTATGTCGGGCAATTTGCGGGTGCTACCCGTGGCCAGTCCAGTGCAAAAGCATGACCATATCGATATTGAATTTGCCTCGGGTAAATTACTGCGATTGCATGATCCGCGTCGTTTTGGGGCTTGCCTATGGCTTAAAGGTGAGCCGCAATTGCATCCCTTGCTTGCCAAGCTTGGCCCAGAGCCGCTCACCGATGATTTTGATGACATGCGCTTATTCGAATGTTCGCGTGGCCGTAAAACGGCGGTGAAGCAGTTTATTATGGATAACGTCAATGTGGTGGGCGTGGGTAATATCTACGCGAATGAGAGCTTGTTTCGCAGTGGTATCAACCCTAAACGCGCCGCGGGCAATATATCCAAAGCGCGCTATCAAGTGCTGACCCAGCATATAAAAACCGTGCTAGCCGAAGCGATAGCCCAAGGGGGCACTACGTTGAAGGACTTTACCAAGGCAGATGGTAAGCCCGGTTACTTTGTGCAGCAGTTAGCGGTTTATGGCCGCGGTGGGCAGCCGTGCTTGGTGTGCCAGTCGGAATTAAAAGAAATCAAACTAGGCCAGCGTAGCACGGTGTTTTGTCCACAATGTCAGCGCTAACCTAGCTTCTCGCTAAGTGCCTGCTTAACATGGGCGGGCACCAGATCTTTTACATCACCGCCATGTTTGGCAATTTCTTTTACTAAGGTGGATGAAATAGCACTGTTTTCTGGGCTTGGCGTCAGTATCACTGTCTCTAAATCAGGATTAAGCTTACGGTTCATATTGGCTAATTGCAGCTCATAATCAAAGTCGTTACCGCCACGTACCCCACGTAATAAGACTTGCGCTTGCTGCTCCTTGGCAAAATCAGCCAATAACCCGGTAAAACCAACAATTTCCACCTGTTGCAAATGTGCCGTTGCTTGCTGTAGCAGGCTAACCCTGTGGTTTAAATCAAACAGCGGTTGCTTGCTGGGGCTTGCAGCTATGCTGATGATCACAGATCCAAACATTTTACAGGCACGTTCGATGAGTTCTATGTGACCATTAGTAACGGGATCAAAAGTACCAGGGTAAATTACGCGTACAGTCATTATGTTTGGTTCCTGTTGTCAGCTTATAAGTGTAAAACAGCACCATTATACTTAATCATGGAAATAAGATAAGAAGGAAGCTAATCGTGTTATTGAAGCCAAAGGGCGCATTAAGTTTGCCGTTGTTAGGCATGATCATGGCAGCATTAACTGGATGTAGTACATTTTCACCGTCGAAGGAAGTGGTTGAAAATAGTTTCGAGCCCGATAGTCCCGCGCCAAGCATCACCTTGTCTGACAGTTCTGTGCTGTCAGTTGATGTGCTCACTGATATCCAAGTTAAGTTTAATCCCGTGGCTTCTTTACCCAGTGACGTTAATGAAACGTCAGCGTTAGCGATGCGCTATGGCAAGCTGTGGACCATCAACGACAGCGGTGATGGTGCATTTTTGTACAAGCTCAATGTGAGCAATCAGTTTGTCGAAACCAAGCTGAAAGTGACCGATGCGGTTAACCATGATTGGGAGTCGCTGGCTCAAGATGACACGAATCTCTTCATCGCAGATTGCGGCAATAACGCAGGCAAACGGGACAAGTTCCAGATATATCAAGTGCCTTGGCACGAGATAGATGTCGCATCTAATGGCTCAAGATTGAGTAGTGAGCGGATTAATATTCGTTTTTCTGGCCAACATGATCGCTTGGAAGCTTATGATCATAACTATGATTGTGAAGCGATGACAGTGATTGATAACCAGCTTTGGTTGTTTTCTAAAAACTGGGCCGACTTAAATACGCAAGTTTATCGCGCTGAGATTGGCGTAACGCCACAAGTGTTAAACCCATTACAAACGCTACCGGTAAATGGTTTGATCACTGCGGCAGACTATTATGCCCCTACAGGTCGCTTAGCTTTATTGGGTTACAGTAAACAACGCTTATTTGGTCATGCCTTTATTTGGCTGTTTGATGTGGTGGGCGGCGAAATCGATTTAAGCCGTGCTCAGTATTACGAATTACCCGAATATGCTCAGTGGGAAGGATTAATTTGGAAAAATGACAAAACCTTATTGATCGGCGCCGAAAGCAGCCCACTAAGCTCGGCCAGTGTTGCGGAAATCATTCTGCCTTAACCATAATTACGCCGCCTAAATTGGCGGCCATGTACTAAGCTTTCTGAAAGGAAATATTGCTTTCAGGGAGTGAGTATGTCTAATTTGCAAATGCCCACCAAGGTTGCTGTGCTAGGCTTGGGTTATGTTGGTTTGCCCTTAGTACTTGAGTTTGCCAAGCATTTTGACACTGTTGGTTTTGATGTAAACGCAAAGCGGGTGGCTGAATTACAACAGGGTCATGATCGCACCTTAGAAGCAACGCCAGAGCAACTGGCGACCACTGCCGCTCGTTTTACTGATGACGTTAGCGCAATGGCTGATTGTCAGTTTTTTATTGTCTCCGTCCCCACGCCAATCGATAAGCACCATCAACCCGATCTTACTCCCTTGATTGGCGCATCCAATACCGTATCCAGTGTGCTAAAACGCGGTGATATTGTGGTATATGAAAGCACGGTATTTCCCGGCGCTACCGAAGAAGTGTGTGTGCCATTGTTAGAGCAAGGCTCAGGGCTGGTGTTTAACCAAGATTTTTATTGTGGTTACAGTCCAGAGCGCATTAATCCCGGCGATAAAGAGCATACCTTAACCAATATTACTAAAGTGACCTCAGGTTCAACTCCAGATGTGGCTGAAATTGTTGATGCTATGTATGCCAAGGTGGTCACGGCGGGGACGTATTTGGCCAGCTCTATCAAGGTGGCGGAAGCGGCTAAGGTGATTGAAAATACCCAGCGCGATGTCAATATTGCCTTAATCAATGAACTGGCACTGATTTTTGAAAAAATTGGCATTAACACCGAAGAAGTGTTGGATGCGGCGGCCACTAAATGGAACTTCTTGCATTTTCATCCCGGTCTGGTTGGTGGTCACTGTATTGGCGTTGATCCCTATTACCTCACCTATAAAGCACAAGAGCTGGGCTATCATCCGGAAATGATCTTAGCGGGGCGACGTTTAAACGATGACATGGGTATATACATTGCCGATCGGGTGGTGCGTTTAATGCTTAAACAAAAAATCCAAGTCAGCCAGTCTAAGGTGCTGATCATGGGGTTAACCTTTAAGGAAAATTGTCCTGATCTGCGCAATACCAAGGTGATTGACGTGATCCACGAGTTACAAACCATGGATGTGGATGTGAGTGTTTATGATCCTTGGGTCGATGCCGATGAAGCCAAACGTTATTATGACATTGAACTACATAATCAGCTGCCAGCCGAACAATTTGATGCCTTGGTACTCACCGTGCCTCATCGTGAAATTGTTGCCTTAACCGAAACGGATTACCGCGCTATCAGCAAAGACAACTGCGTGATCTTTGACGTGAAGCGGATATTTGATAGCCCCATGGTCACTGCGCGGCTGTAGCTAGTAGGAGCCCCAGTGATGGGGCTATGAATTCTGTTGTAGGAGTTTCAGTCATGGTGCGATGAGGTGTGTAAAATTATCGCTGCATTACTGCAGCTCCTACGGTCACCACTAGATAAGTTTATCTAGCTGCGCTTTGACCGCATCCAATGTGATGTCTTGCATTATGTGATCGCCTTTCACGCGTGTGGCCCAAGCTAATTGCTCTATGGGTTTATTGTGCTGTGCGGCCACATGCTGCTCATACACACTCACTACCTTATCTAAGTCATTATAGGGGCCGGTGCGTTTTGGGTTACTGTGGCCATAAAGGCCAATCACAGGTGTGCCTTGTGTTGTGGCCAAGTGGGCTGGGCCAGAATCAGGCGCGATCACAATATCTGCAGCAGAGAGCACAGCGGTCAGCTGTTTTAATGACGTTTTACCGGTGAGGTTAATCACCGGCTGCTGACAAAGCTTAATGATGCCATCGGCCAAGGCCAGCTCTCGCGGGGCGGGTGAGCCGCATAAGATCACTTGCAAACCGCGCTCATTTGCATAGTCAGCAATGGCGGCGTAGCGCTCGGTTAGCCAATTGCGCTCATCTTTGCTGGCAGCCGGGGAGATCACTAAGGTTTTATTGCCCTTAATGATGTCGCTAGCAAAATCACGTTCGGCTTGGGTTAGTGGGATGTGCCAATGAGGCTGGCTAAAAGGTACGCCAATATAGCGAGCAAAATCGGCAAAATTATCTAACACATGGATGCTGTTTGAGCTGGGCAAGTGACGATTGGTAACCAGCCATTGGCCTTCTTTGCTGCGATCTTTACTAAAACCTACGCGATATTTGGCTTTAATGCCTAACGACAAGGCGCTGGCACGCAGGGCCAATTGCATGTGCAACAGGGCATCGAACTTTTGCCCTTTTAAGGTTCGCCACACTTGGCGCATACCCGCAAAGCCTTGTTTCTTGTCGAACACAACTAGATTAATGCCGGGCATATCGGCCAGCAATTGCGCTTCAATTTTACCGCAAATCCAAGTGATTTGCGTGCTAGGCCAATGAGCTTGAATGGCTTGTACCACACTAATGGCATGGCACACATCGCCAATGGCCGATAGCCGTAAAACACATAAAGAAGCTGGTGCACTGGTAAATAAAGCCATTAGCCGATCCCAAATCATAATCGCGTGATAGAATCGAGAATTATGCAGGTCACTCAGGTATTTGTAAAATGCCTGTAGTTTCAACAGGTGAAAAGGAAACCCGATGCAACAGCGCGATCTGGCCAATGGTAAAATTTGGTTTAACGAAGCATTATTGACTGAAGATCCCAATGCTTGTTTTGATATAGCTTATTGGCAGCAACAAGATCGGGTCATTGGCTCGGCGCAGGGGCGCGGTACCACTTGGTTTATCAAAGGTGAGAAAACTGAGATGGCGCTGCGTCATTATCGCCGCGGTGGTTTATTCGGTAAATTGGTGGCTGACAGCTATTGGTTTACGGGCTGGCAAAAAACTCGCAGTTTGCAAGAGTTCAGCTTATTGCAAAAGCTCCATGAGCAAGGGGTTAAGGTGCCTGCACCTATTGCGGCCAGAGCGATTAAATCCGGTTTCACCTATCGCGCCGATATCTTGCAACAAAAGATCCCGCATAGCCAAGACTTGGTAGGCTTATTAAGTCAACAAACCTTGAGTGAGAATCTTTGGCATCAGATAGGTCAAACCATAGCGCAAATGCATCAAGCTAAGGTTAATCACACCGACTTAAATTGCCATAATATTTTGCTCGAACAGCAGCAACAGGTGTGGCTGATTGATTTTGATAAATGCTACCAGCAAAGCGGTAAGGGCTGGCAGCAAGGCAACTTAGACAGATTATTGCGCTCGTTCAACAAGGAAGTGACCAAGCGTAATATTCACTTTAATCAAGACAATTGGCAGGCGCTGCTAGCGGGGTACCGAGCCAAGTAGGAGCCGCAGTCCAGTGGGAGCTGCAGGAATTTGTGGGAGCTGCAGTAATGCAGTGATAAATATACACACCCAATCGCCCCATGACTGGGGCTCCCACAAATGACGGGGCTCCTACTCGGATTTAGCTGTTAACCAAGGTGTTAAGCCTTGTACGGTTTTAGCCACCGCCCCTTGATTTTGTTGTACTACTTTAAGCGCCGCTTGGCCGACTTGTCGTCTTAAATCCTGATCTTGTAATAGCTGCGCCATTTGCTCGGCCAATTGTTGGCTATCCTGACAAACCCATAATCCCTGCGCTTTAATTAACTGCTCGGCGATATCGCTAAAGTTGTAATAACTGGGGCCGGTAATCGTGGCTTTAGCTAGCGCGGCGGGCTCAAGCATATTGTGGCCGCCCACGGTATCCCCAATTAAACTGCCGCCCATAAACACGGCATCGCTGGCGTCGAGCATGATCAGCATTTCACCCATGGTATCGGCCAAATACACTTGGCAAGGCTGGCTAGCATCAAATCCCTGACTGCGGCGCTGCATGCTAAAGCCAGAATCAACACATAACTGCGCCATCGCATCAAATCGCTCTGGGTGGCGCGGCACTAAGATCAGTAAGCTATCTGGCAATTGTTTGAGCAGTATTGCAAATGCCGCTAATACTTGTTCATCCTCTCCCTTATGTGTGCTGGCCGCCACCCACACCGAGCGCTGTTCGCCTAATTGCTGACGCAGTAGTTTTGCCTGCTCGATAACATGGGTACTGATTTGAATATCGTTTTTAATTGAGCCGGTAACGGTCAGTGTCTCAGGGCTTATGCCTAATTGTGCAAAGCGCTGGGCGTCATCATTCGCGACACAAAATAGCCGATCTATCCGACTGCCAATCTGATTAAATGCCCACGGCACTTGGCCATAGCGCTTGGCTGAACGAGCCGACAGCCGCGCATTGATCACCGCAATAGGTAAGTCAGCTTGTTTCGCGCAGGCTAAGGTATTAGGCCAAAGTTCGGTTTCCATAATCAGTAAGCAATGGGGCTTGATGGTGCGAATAAAACGATTGAGGCAAATTGGCAAGTCAATGGGCATATAGCGATGGCTCAGCCAATCACTGTGTTTGGCCATTTGCGCCGCCCCTGTGCTGGTGGTGGTAGTGACCAAGAGTTGATAGTTTGGGTATTGCTGATAAAGCGCTTTAAGCACGGGGATAGCGGCAATCGACTCTCCTACGGACACGGCATGCAGCCAAATCACCGGACGACCATCTTCAAGTTTAGGTGTGATGCCAAAGTGCTCGCGCCAACGTTTGCCAAAGGTTGGCTTGCCGGGTTTACTCTTATACAAGCCAAATAATAAAAACGGGCTGGCGATGAGCATGAGCAAGGTATAAAGCAAACGGATAAGCATGGCACTGTCACTAAGTATTGGCAATATTGAGGATTTTAGCGTGCAAGCAAGGTTAAATGCTATGCCAATGATGAGAAATCCCTCGCTGAGCAGATTTGATTTTAGCTCTTTCGCTGCTTTTTGTTATGATGCAAAGAGTATTTAGAAATAGGGTGGAACAGGGGTTGTCGACCAAGCGTTATTTATTTTACATCGCGCAAAATTATGCCTATGCCATGTTGCGCCCTTTACAGGACGCTATTTTAGCCCGAGGCGATCAAGTCTATTGGTTTTTAGAAGGCAGCGAAGTTAACCCTAACCACCTTAAGTCGACAGAGCTGCGCTGGCATTCGGTTGCGGATGTGATTGCTTGGCAACCCGATGTGGCTTTTGTGCCCGGTAATGTGGTGCCTAGCTTTATTCCGGGACTAAAAGTGGCCCTATTTCATGGCTTTGATACCGGCAAGCGTAAAAGTGAAGGTAACAAGGGGCATTTTGCCATTCGTAATTGCTTTGACTTGTATTGCACCCAAGGCCCAAGCACCACGGGGCGCTTTCAAGAGCTAGCCAAACAGCACGGCCATTTTGAGGTGGTTGAAACTGGTTGGGCGGCGTTGGATCCTTTGTTTAAGCCGATGGCCGATAATCCCTATATGAGCCAAGATGGGCGTAAAACCGTGCTGATGTGTTCTACCTTTTCTAAACAGATCTCTTGTGCTCGCACCTTGTTTGACACGGTAAAGGACTTAATGGCGACCGATGAATGGCGCTGGCTAATTCAGTTCCACCCGAAAATGGAACCGGAAGTGGTGCAAATGTACCAAGCATTGTGCGACGAAATGCCCAATGCTCAGTTTATCGAAACCGACAATGTGTTGCCTTTGTTAACCGCGGCGGATGTGATGTTGTGTGATACCTCATCCATCGTATTAATGTTTTTAATGTTGCAAAAGCCGGTGGTGACCTTTAACAACAAGGTGCCGGGGCCACATTTGTATAATATTACCGATGCGGCTGAAGTGCATCATGCCTTAACTCATGCTCTGACTTACCCGGCGGCTTTGATGCAGGGGATAGCTGATTATACTCAGTCACTGCATCCCTATCGCGATGGTCATTCGAGTGAACGAGTATTGGCTGCGGTGGATAATTTGCTGGCCAAGGGCACATCGCATTTAAAAGCTAAACCAAGCAATCTTATTCGCCATTTAAAAATGCGCAAAAAACTGGGCTACTGGAAGATTTAGTTATGAGCAAAAAACACAGCTTATCCGTAATTTTAATTACTAAAAATGAAGCCGATAGGGTAGAGCGCTGTTTGCAATCGGTGGCCCCTATTGCCGATGAAATTATTGTATTGGATAGCGGCTCAACCGATGACACCGTGGCGATTTGTCAGCGCTATACGGATAAGGTAACCATCACGGATTGGCCTGGATTTGGCAAGCAAAAGCAGCGCGCGTTGGATAAAGCGACTGGCGACTGGGTGCTATCCATTGATGCTGATGAAGCATTGGATGAAACCATGCAGCAAAGTATTGCAACGCTGTTATCGCAACAGAGCATTGCGTGCACTTCGTATCGTTTACCTTGGGGGGTGACGATTTACGGCAAAACCCTGAAATATGGTCGTAGTGCCCGTGCGGTATTGCGTTTGTTTCAGCGTGAAGGGGCGCGCTATACCTTAGATGAAGTGCATGAAACGGTCATACCCGCTGAAGGTAAAAAGGGTAAGCTGAACGGCTTGTTACTGCACTACACGCAAAGGGATTATGGTCACGGCCTTGAGAAAACCGCTAAATATGCTTGGCTTGGTGCGCAAAAATACAATCGCAAGGGCAAAAAAGCGCGGCCTTTCCCGATGATTTTTATCGGCGGGCTTTGGACCTTTATCTTGATTTATTTTATTCGTCGAGGTTTCTTGGACGGCAGTATCGGCTTTATTGTTGCAATGAGTTACGCTCAGGCAAACTATAACAAACACATGGGGTTATGGTTGTTACAACATAAGCAAGCCAAATAAGTCAGCAATATCATTTGGCAAGCTTGGTTTATTGGGTTCTTATTTGAGTATTGAACTCATATTAGGCTGGACGTGTTCACGACATCTACTTAGTGTGTGATTGCGGCTGCCTAACGGCAGCCTCGGATTAACCGTTTGATCAATTTGTAGCTTGTCTGTAATGCTACAGGACGGATTAATAACCAGCGCATCATGGCTAGCTTCAGTGTTTGCCACTTATCCACTGGTTCATGCATACCACAATAGCGATTATATAGGCTCTTCCATTCATTAAATTGGTAGTAAGAATAGCGACCGCTGGCACGGTTGGCTCTAGCCTTACCTAAAAATTTCTTACATAGCCCTAATCCAATTTCTTCAGGCGAAGCGATTACCAAATTGCTGGCAATAAAGCGCTCACTTTGTACGAGCTTATTTGCGGTAATGTCATGTAAGTGGTTAATGTTGAAATTCTTATCGAAGTTTTGGATAGCGTACATCCAGAACAGCTGGGTACAATCTATAGGGTAGTAGGGATAATGTTTGTTTGGGAATTTTTCTTGATCGATATCGTAATCAGGTAAATAAGCAAGATCCCAAATTTTAATCAGGTCGGTTGTCAGACCGAAATAGAAAAAATCAGAAAAATGGTAGGCAACGGGCAACCCTTTGGCGTATTTACGGGTGAAGGTGTTGGTTATAACAACCCGTTCAACAAACAGGCTGTCGGGTTCATTTCTCGTGTTATAGCGTGCTTGTAATTCAACAAATTTATTAGATGTTAATATGTTATCAGTACGTAACTTAACCGCATATTTAGTTGTTACCGCTTTAAGGCCATTTCGGCTGGTCGCAATTTGGCGATTATTATTGAGTATTCTTGGCTTCTTGTTCTTGGTGAAATGGCGTAGATTGGGGCCTGGGTCTTCATTTAGAATTAGCTCATCATAGTCAAGGCCTGATAAGTCTTGATTATGCCAAGTGGATAGAATGATTTTGGCGCCAGGCAGATGTTGGCGCACTGAGGCTAAACAGTCGCTGGTAATATTCTCATCAATATGCCTGTTATCGTATACCTGTACAGGGCCTTGTACTACGACAGTGATATCTGCAAAATTCATTTTCACTAAGCCTTTTTATCTGTTTGTTGTTGATTGTTTTCAACTAACGCCAATTGCGCTTGGACGATATTGGCAAACGATAAATGCTTAATATCATCGTATTTAGGGTAAATGGGGTTGGCGATGTAGCTGCGTATTTTATCCCCTAATGCTGTCGCATCCCCTTTTGCTACCATTCCTTGGCTCAGGTTTCCAGTCAGAATTTCATTCGCGGGGCCACAGTCTGTACTAACCACAGGGGTTCCGCAAGCCAATGCTTCGGTGATGACGTTAACAAAGCCTTCTACATCTGAGCTCAATACAAACAAATCTGCATGCTTGTACCAAGGATAGGGGTTACTGGCAAAACCGGGAAATATCACCTTGTCTGTAAGATCTAAACTTTGCACCAGTTTATCTAGCAGTGGTCGTTGATTGCCTTCACCTAAAATCACTAATTGATGATTCGGTAAGTTGGCATGATGAAAAGCCTTGATTAAGATATCAAAGCGCTTCTGACGGCTAAGACGGCCAACGCCTAGAATATAGTTAGAGGGGTGTTCAATCGGCTCACTGGCTAGTGAGGCGACCCGATTAGCATCAAAAGGATTATTAATGACGCTAAGTGTTTGGGGTTGAATTTTGTGTTGATTAAGCTGTTGCTGTAAGTCCTCGGCAATGAAACGAGATACAGCAAATAATTTCTTATTACTAAACAAGCGAGTAAAAATAGCCTGTTGACACCACTCTTTAACGCCTGTGGTTGGCTTTGGCAGTGCGAAGGGTAAATGTAGGCTATAAACGACTCTTTCATTGGCTAGCCACCAAGTGCGTTTGATACTGCGTATGCCACGCACGAATATTGCGTCAATTGGGCCTTGTTTTTGCTCTAATTTCGCGATTTCTGCGCTGACTAAGGGGGCGAAAATGGGTTTAGCTAAGATAGCTTCACTGCTACGAACTAGCTTTCGCAGCAATCCTTTGTATAGTCCATAATAGGCCGCCTTGTGGGGGCGTTTAAGCAGATATCCTGCTAGATCTAATGTGATCACTTCGGCGGCAAAATCAATCTCCAACGCTCTGCCCTGCTGTAAGCAAAGAATACTAACGCGATGGCCTTGCTGGCTTTGGTAGCGAGCAAGCTCTACTGTCATTTTTTGGATGCCACCGATATTTAAATCATGGATGATATAAAGGTAATGTTTCATGAGAATATCATATCAACCAAAGTCGCGACTTTTTTGCAAATGACAAAGGCACTTAAAGTTCGCATGTTATTCTCCTAGCAGCTGGTAAAAAAAGTTAAGGTGCTGCGCGATGGTGACCTCTGAGCTAAACTTCTCAGCCAGCCTTTGTTTAGCCTGTTGCCCCATTTTATCTAACTGGGTTTTATCCTTGGTTAACTGATTGATAGCTGTGGCTAAAGCTAGGCTGTCTTTAGGTGGAATAATCACGCCTGTGACCCCTTGCTCAATTAACTCAGGAGCTCCGCCCGTGGTTGTTACGATAGACGGTGTGCCATTGGCCATGGCTTCAATAATGGTACGAGGTAATCCCTCACCACTGATTGAAGGTTGCAATTGCACATCCGCCATGGCCATTAGTGAAGGAACATCACTGCGGTGGCCTAAAAAGTGAATCCGGTCGCTCATTTTACTGTTCTTCATTGCGGCAAAATGAGGTTCAAAACCATGTCCCGCCAATAATAAGTGGAAATTCGGATTTGAAATCTCGTTAGTGGCCGCCAGCAACACGTCAATGCCTTTACTTGGGCGAACATGAGCCGCACAGATGCCAACTATGTCGGTTTCTTTTAAGCCCAAGGTGCTTCTATCAGTTGGTGCAACTTTATACCAGTCTAGGGAATGACCTTTATAAATGGTGATTACTTTGTCTTTGTTGCGCCAAACTTTGCTTTGAACATCTTCTTGAACCGCTTTTGATACACAAACTACAGCATCGACACGGGGGTGCAATATGGTTAGATACGCGCTGGGATCATGACGATATAAACCACCTGTGGTGCCACGATAAACAATAAATTTAACCTTAAAGCCAATGCAAGCAAACCCAGCATTGGGGATGGTTTTAGAATTGAATGCGTAGCAAATGTCATAGTCATGAGCGCTTAGCTCACGACGAATTTTGGCTATGGTATCAAAGCAAATTTTGCGCTTGGGATAGCAATCCACGACTTTTATCCCGTGTTCTTCCAAACGCTTACAGTATTCTGCTTCACCTTGAGTCATCACAGTGATGTCATGGCCCATTTGTGCTAACCCAACAAACAACTCCGCTTCGGGCCGGATGCTGTTCCATGCGTGTTTGTAAGAAGCGCAGACTAATATTTTTAGCTTTTTTTGTTCCATGTATTGTTATTTCTTGAGCGGTTTAGCAAGTAAATAGGGTCACTACTATACATTAATCATTTGAGTTTACTATGTTAAGTCAAAGCACGTTGCTTAAAGCTATCGTACTCGGCGGGCACGCCACAGAATATGACTTCATCTCGGTTTATGAGGTGATAATGTATGGCTTTGCCTTTGGCAATTAAATAGTTATACAGGGGAGCAATGTACAGCTCGCCTTGATCCCATTGAGATGGCGGTAAAGCGGCATAGTGATAATAAGCATCGAGATAATCTTGGCTGTTGGCAAAATAATACAGCCCAGTGCTGCACAAATTTGAAATAGGCCGTTTTTCGGCTGTTTCAATGACGCGGGTTGAGCTGGCTGATGCCGGTTTGGCAAATGACCAGTTGTCGCCACTACCTTGAAAAACCTCAAGGTATCCGTCACATTGCGCTTGAATGTCCGGCATTTTAAAATTCGGCCGAAAGGTATCAATGTTAAAAATAGTAATAGGTTGATTGACTTTACCTAACTGCTCTAGGCCAAGTGTGACGGTTTCTGCTTGGCCGCGGGTTGGTGCGTCAAGTTCAATTATTTGCAGTTGCTTGATGCCGATTAGCTGCGCTTGTTGTTCAACAAATGCTCGGGTTTGATACAAATCGCGGACTATAAAGACAAATACTTCATCGGCAAAATAGGCTTCAAAGCTTTTAACCGCGTGTGCAAACAAGGTTTCGTCATGTGCCATGAGCATGTACTTAGGTTGTTCATATCCAGCCTTAAAAAAGCGTGAACTCAGCCCCGCCATTGGAATGACTATCATCAGACGTCCTCTATTAGTAGTTGATATAAACGAAAGGCATTAGCCATCAGCGCTGCTTGGCGTTGTGGATCGTCGCTGTGCAACGGCAGCATAGATAAAAATAATTGAATCTGCATGGCGTATAGCGCTTGGCGAGATAGAGCAAATTGTGCTTCAACCTGCGCCATAAAATATTGTTGCGTGGCTTTTAGCTCTTTAGGTTGTAAAACCTCAAATTGAATATGAGCGTTGTCGATGTCTAGCTCGAAGTAGCCAGCAATCAGCCAATCATACAAGCCAATGATGGAGTGGCTCAGTTTGGCTAAGTCGTAACGGGTATCACCGTAAATCGTCAGGGTTTCATCCGGTGTTAGCCCGCGTGGATCAATGGTCTTGATACTATTGGTGCGAAAGTCATACAAAATATTACTAAAGCAAAAATCACCATGCATTAGGCTGTGCTGGCCAGAGGTGGTGGGTAAATACCGCTCACTCTGTTGCTGTAGCTGCGCTAACGATAACGTGAGTTCATTATTAAAGTGCCATTGTTGGTCTAGAGTAATTCCCTTACTTTGGCAAAATTGCGTAAGTCTTGCCGTCGTTTTACTGCTGAATAAGTCGGCAAGTTGCGCGGCGGGAGCGGCAACGGGAGCTAAGTGCTGGCGACATTCGCTAACAAAATGCAAGCAGCCGTTGATGATCCGACGCCACACCATATCAGGCAAGGCTGAAAAGACGTATAGTTCGTTTAAGGCGGTGTGGTGCAGATATTCTAGCCTGTAGCCTTGGTTTTGACTGGCGTGATGCGTGATTGCGCCAAGGTATTGCGGAGTGAAGGTGCGCATCATCGCAGGCAAATGCTCAAACCAATGTGCTTCAGCTTGAATTTTAATGCTTTTATTACTCGATTTTTCAATCCAACGGGGTGTGATGGTGAGCTCATTAAAGGCGCGTTGTGTGGTGTATTTAGCTTTTGAACGATAGTAAGTATTGACGTGGCCAAAGTCGAGCCAGTTATCAACCCGTATCGGTGTCAGCCCAACACGTTGATGGTACAGATTCATGCCACCGTTAAATTGCCAATGAGCTTTAATTAAGCATTGAATGAGTTGTTTGGGTTGACTGCATTTGAAGTAACCACTGACGACATTAGTACTATCTAGCTCTGCGCGAACCTCATTGGTTTTTAATAATTCATTTTCATCATGGGTGATCACGGCCCAGTTATAACTGTTTTCGACTTCGCTGACAGCGATAATGTCTTCCCCCTTGGGCAGGTTGGGGATCAAGGTATCACCAAACAGAATGGATAATGGCTGGTCGAGGTTGTGTCCCATCAGGTTCAAAGCAGAGATCAGCGATGCGCCTAAGGATATATCATCGGGGATCGGAAGCAGAGTTACCTGATGTTGTATCAGCCAGGCTCGGTCATAAGGATTAAGTTGATAACTCTCTGGTATGGTTAAATAAATCCGTTTTCCCGACGGGGCTGATTGCACTTGATGCTGAAACAAGCGCTTATTACCTAAAGGTAAAAATGCAGGCGGTATAGTGCCAAATTCAGATTCTAGCTCTTGGCTAATGTAAGCCGCCGACATAATCAGGAACATGCTTTTTCCTTGGCCAGCAGGGCCTCAATTTCGGCAAAACTCATGCTAGCAAACTCTGAGGGACGTACCGAGCGATCATCAATATAGAAACCGTCATGGCCACACCAAGGCTTGCCAACGATCACCTCGTCATAAGGTACGTTATGCTTATCCAGCCATTGCGTGATAATGGGTAAGGTGTGAATATTGATTTTACCTACATTGCCTTCATGGGTACGCATATTGCGCGCGGTGTGAATGCAAATAATAAAGCCATCGGCATGGTATTTTCGTAGCTGTTCAATTACTTCAAGGTTGGGGGCGACATTAGGGTAATCATTTGTGTCTGCTAAAGTAATCGTACCATCTAAATCAACAACGAGTTTTTTCATATTTTTTCCAATTTGATATTTTAGAGTTAAGCTATTTGCTAGTATTTTGGCTAATTTAGAAAGAACTATTAAGTTGCTTTTCGATCTGCTTTTTTTGGGCCAAAGAAATAGAAATCCCCATAAAAAGTAGGCTTATGATGGAAGTGAAAATGCTGCCTGAGTTATGACCTATAAAAACTTGAGATAAACCATAGCCCCAAAGCATTATGGTGCTGGAGATACCCGCTTGATTTATTGCAGTTAACTGTGGGTCAGGGCTTTTATTACGACTGAATATGTATATAGGCAAGGTAAATAAAGCTAATAATGCTGCTAAACCTATTACTCCTCTTAGCGATAAAGCTTCTAAGTATTGATTGTGAGAATGCCAATTGAGCGCGCCTTCGTGAATTGATACTAACTGAGCTGCAACTTGTTCTCGTCGAAGCTCAATACGATCTTTTACACTAATGCCAATAGTGAGGTGACTAGGGGCGAGCAATATAGCACTTTTGAATAACTCAAAGCGTATACCAATAGATGAAAATACCCTGCTGTCATCTTGATATTGTTGAATATCATCAATCGCTTGATCAATTCGAAGTTGGTGTTGAACCTGAGGGATTTGAGCAATGCTGGCACCAACAATACCCATAGTTACTAAAGTAATGACTAGCACTCTCTTCGAAAAGTTAATGTTTGCTGCAACTAAATATATTAAAACGAAAGGGAGGAAGACCCAGCCACCACGGCTGCCTGATAGAAAGCTAGCTAGCATACCAAAAGCGGATGCAATTAAAGCAATCACTGCGATTTGCTTTTTTGCAACTGTGTTAAAGTAAAAGGCAAAACAAAGGCAGATGACCCCTAAAGACATGGCCATATTACCGCTTTGTATTGGCATATAACCTTTATTCCACCAGATTGGGCCACTTCCAGCGCGTTCAAAAGCTCGAGGAATACCTTGTATTTGGGTTTGATATAACGCAATGAAACCAGCAATAAAAGCACCAATCATAAAGCTATACATAACCCACCGGATGTTAGGACGAAAGGTCACAACCGCGTATAGGATGGGAAGAGCCAGAATAAATCGACTGGTCTGATCTATATAACTGGCTTTTTCTCCATGAATAATCAATGCAAGCAGAAAGCTTAAAAAGTAGCCAGAATAAACGATGGTGATTAATTTAACATGCGGTATAGATAGGGCTGTTCGAGTTTCCTTAAGCATCCAAATAGACCATAAAAACAATAATGCCGCACCATAGTTATAACCTTTGCCAATACTTAGGCAAAATATAGGGAACAAACATACAAGAAAACTAATGATTATTTCTTTTTTGTCACTCATTTAAAGCCTTATATAAGATATGGATTAGGCCCATCATTGGGACGCGTTTTTAACAGGCGCAAAATCCACATATATTGCTCGGGATGTTGATTGACGTAATTCTCAATGCAGACATTCATCATGCGAGCGTCCTGCTCTTCGCTGTCGGTCGGAAACGGCGATAAAGCCGGTTGGATCTCTAGCTCAAACTTGCCCGTGGTTAGGTTCATCATGGCAAACACAGGGACAATTTTGGCTTTGGTTAGCTTAGAGAGTTTGCCTAATCCTTTGATCGTGGCTTTTTCGGTGGCAAAAAAATCAACGAAAACGCTGTTTTCCGCCCCTAAATCTTCATCGGGTAGGTAGTAACCTAAGTAACCGTTTTTAACCGAACGTAGGAAGGGTTTAATCCCTTGCGCTCGCTCATACACATAGCCGCCGTAGCGAATGCGTTGACGATTGATCAGCCAGTCCATCACTTCATTTTTTTGCTTTTTTGCCATGGCTGAGGTGGGGATTTGTCTTGAAGCAAAGATAGCGCCGGGGACATCCAGTGCCCAAGTGTGAGGCACGAGTAATATGACGCTTTGGTTGTTGTCTGTGTATTGGGTTAAGTGTTCAAGGCCTGATATTTGGGTGTTGCGCTCTAGCCAGCGGTTACTGCGAATACTTAAACCCGGATAAGCAAATAGGTAGTTACCCCCCACCATTAGGCTATCGAATAAGATCTGCTCACGCTCTTGCTCTGATTTATCCGCAAAGCACATGGCTAAGTTAACTCTTGCCCGTTTATTCGCTTTGCTATTCAAACGGATGGCAAGCTTAACGAGCAAAAATACTAGGCTGCGACGTACAAAAAAAGGTAATAGGCTAATGGCTGTTAAGGTGAATACCACAAGCCAAGTACCCCAATATTGCGGTTTTAGCATGCCCCAATGAAATTGAGGGTTGTGGGCTTTAGGATCAAATTCAGTTTGCATACTGTCTCAGATTTAAAGTTAAGGCTTTAACAGGGCGGAAACCGCTCCTAGATACGCAGCGCCAAAAATGTAATGGCATAAAAAGGATGAGTTTATCACTAATTGCAGCAAATCCGAACTCGAATTAATGCGCTTCATTGTGTTGAGCAAGGCGTAAAGGCACTTTTAAATAGGGCGTCGGCGTGGCGCCATTAATAATGTTAACCGCGCTATTGATGGCTGCGGTGATCATTGCGTCGGGCTGTTGCACTAAGGTTGCATTAATGCGGCCTTGTTGCACCGCTTTAAGCCCCGCTGGCGTGCCGTCGAAGCCAACAATCGCTATCTGCGGGTTTAGTGAAGGTCTAGCTGCAATGGCGGCGGCCGCGCCCAGCGCCATTTCATCATTATGAGCAAAAATAGCACGGATATGAGGATGTTGATCTAGCATGGCGGCCGTGATTTGCTGCGCTTTTTGTTGGCTAAAATTGGCTACTGCCTTGATGGTGCTTGGCTGTTGGTATGCCTCTAGTACATCGGCAAAACCTTGGTTGCGATCTTGGCTAACAGAAATATCCATTGGCCCGATGAGTTCAAGGATATTGCCTTGCCGATGCGTTAAGGCCAGTAAGTATTCACCCGCCATTTTAGCGCCCATGTAATTATCACTGCTGATGTGGAGCGCCACTTCACCGGCGTTTACATTGCGATCTATGCTGATCACAGGCCAGTTATGTTGATTCGCATAGCTTAAGGTTTTAGCGGATTGGTTGGCTTTGCTTGGAACCAGTAATAAAGCCTGAGCGCCGGCTTGATGGGCCGCCACTACTTGCTCATATTCATGATCACTGCTGCCCATGCTGTTAATTAAAATCAATTGGTAACCGCGGCTACTGGCATATTGAGTGGCCGTATTTGCCATGGTTTGAAAAAAGGGATTGGTTAAATCAGGTACCACGAGGGCGATTTTTACCGGCGCAGGAGCACAAGCTGACAGCCCAAAGACAATACTGACAGGGATAACAACCCACCTTGCAAAAATCGAAACGAATTGCTGCCACACCTTGTTGATCATAATAGCGTTAATGATTGTTTATTGACTGTTCTCTGAATATATCATCTGCTTGAGCGTGTGCATTTAATAATCTGCTCTGAAAGTTGATAAAAATGTAGCTATGACTAAAATTTTATTTTTGGTTATTTATCTTGTTATAAAACCATGTTAATGAAGTGTTGCGGCTAAATTTAACATTTATCCAGTTTTTTGTACTGTTCGATGTCTTTATGTTGATGCAATATCTCGATATTAAAGATCTGATCCGACACAAATTTTACGCTGTTGAGTTTGTTCAACTATTATTCATGGTGTTAAAACGGATGGGTAATAAAAGCTTATTAAGTTAATTGTGAACTTAGTAAAGCGCATCTAAATAAATAACAAATTACAGCATTGATGGAGAAGGGTTGCATGAACAAGTGGACGAAAACAGCGGCTGGCGTGGCCGTTTCATTAGCATTATTAGGTAGCTCAACGTTAGCTTATGCCGCTGACACAATTAAAATCGCGATGGCAGGCCCAGTAACAGGCCCTGTTGCGCAGTATGGTGATATGCAATTTACTGGCGGTAATGCGGCCATTGAAATGATCAACCAAGCCGGTGGTATTAACGGCAAACAACTCGAAGCTGTGATTTACGATGACGCTTGTGATCCCAAACAAGCAGTGGCGGTAGCTAACAAAATCGTTAACGACGGTGCGCAATACGTACTTGGCCACCTTTGTTCAAGCGCGACGCAACCGGCATCGGATATCTATGAAGATGAAGGTATTTTATTAATTACCGCTGCGTCAACTAGCCCTGAAATTACCAGCCGTGGTTACGAGCTTGTGTTTCGTACCATAGGTTTAGACAGTGACCAAGGCCCAACGGCGGCTAACTACATTATTAACACCGTCAAACCAAAGAAAGTGGCGGTTATCCACGACAAACAACAATACGGTGAGGGCATCGCATCTTCGGTTAAAGCAGGCCTAGAAGCGGCGAATATTCCTGTGGTGGCGTTTGAAGGTATCACCGCGGGCGATAAAGACTTCTCGGCTATTATCGCTAAGTTGAAAAAGCTAGATGTGGATTTTGTTTACTACGGCGGCTATCACCCTGAGTTAGGCTTATTACTTCGTCAATCGAAAGAAAAGGGCCTAAATGCCACTTACATGGGTCCAGAAGGGGTGGGTAACAAGGACATTTCAGCCATCGCGGGCGAAGCGTCTGAAGGTTTGTTGGTTACCTTGCCGAAAAAATACGACTTAGACCCTGCGAACAAAGCCGTGGTAGACCACATTGTTGCCAAGGGTGAAGATGCCACAGGTCCATTCGTGTGGACAGGTTATGCCGCTATTCAAGCCATGGCACAAGGCATGAAAGCAGGTAAAACTGACCCATTTGAGCTAGCCGAGTACCTACGCGCTAACACAGCTCAAACCGTAATGGGTGACCTACAGTGGGACGCTAAAGGCGACCTTAAAGGCTTTGAGTTTGGTGTGTTCACTTGGCACAAAGACGGCACCTCTACGCAAAAACAATAATCACCATGATGGCGGGCTAAGGCCCGCTTAATAACTTAGCCTGCTGGTCAGGTTGAGTCTATTTTTAGTTGAGGACATTATGTCTGAGCAGTTTTACTATTTTCTTCAACAGATCCTCAATGGCGTCACCATAGGCAGCACTTATGCCTTGATTGCCATTGGCTATACCATGGTTTACGGCATTATCGGCATGATTAACTTCGCCCACGGTGAAGTGTATATGATAGGCAGCTACGCTGCTTTTTTTGTGCTTGCTGGTTTAGCCATGTTAGGTTTTGATAGCTTAACCTTAATGTTAATCGCTGCATTTACCCTAAGTATTGTGATCACCAGTGCCTATGGTTGGAGCATTGAGCGGGTCGCTTATCGTCCTTTGCGCGGCGGTAACCGTTTGATCCCGTTGATCTCCGCTATCGGTATGTCGATATTTTTGCAAAACTTTGTGCGTCTAGCGCAGGGCTCACGTGATATCGCCATGCCCAGTTTAATTACCGGCGGCTGGACCATAGGCCCAGAAGATGCCTTTAACGTCACCTTGTCGTATATGCAGGTAATTATCTTTGTCGTGACCTTTATTTCCATGTCGGTGTTAACCGCCTTTATTTCTAAATCGAAAATGGGCCGGGCTTGTCGTGCTTGCGCCGAAGACTTAGGCATGGCGAACTTACTGGGGATTAACACTAACAAGGTGATTTCTATTACCTTCGTCATCGGTGCGGCACTGGCTGCGGTCGCTGGTGTGTTACTCAGTATGTATTACGGCGTGATCAATCCTTACCTTGGCTTTATGGCCGGATTAAAAGCCTTCACCGCGGCGGTATTGGGTGGCATTGGCAGTATTCCTGGCGCTGTGCTGGGTGGGTTACTGCTGGGCATTACCGAAGCCATCACAGCGGGCTATTTTAGCTCTGAATACAAAGATGTAGTGGCCTTTGGTTTGCTGTGTTTTGTATTGCTATTTATGCCAACGGGGATTTTAGGTAAGCCGGAGGTAGAAAAAGTATGAGCAAGTCTAGCTTTATTGATGCGCTGATTGCCTCTGTGGTGATGTTGATTTTAACCAGCTGGCTATTAGGTTTACAGCTGGATAATCAGCCTGACGGTTTACGCATTATCCTCAATGATACCGCCCACACCAATTGGGTGATTATCGGTGTGCTGTTGGTCTTTTTTACTCAGTTATTTAAAGCGCCTATTAGCCGAGTGTTTGGTCAGCTAAAGTCTAAGGGTCAAGACTCGGGCTTTAAATTGCCGGCACCGGAAGAAAAACCCACCTTATATCGCTTTATTACCATCGCTGCCTTAGCGGGTCTGTTGATTTGGCCGTTTGTCGCCTCGCGCGGCGCGGTGGATTTAGCCACCCTCACCCTGATTTATGTCATGTTAGGTTTAGGCTTGAACGTAGTCGTGGGCCTGGCGGGTCTGCTTGATTTAGGGTACGTCGGCTTTTATGCCGTGGGCGCTTATACCTACGCCATTTTAAACACCTATTTTGGCGTTGGTTTTTGGACTGCATTACCGATAGCGGGCGGTTTAGCCGCGTTATTTGGCTTTTTACTTGGTTTTCCGGTGTTGCGGCTACGCGGGGATTATTTGGCCATCGTGACCCTGGGCTTTGGTGAGATTATCCGCATCATGCTGAATAACATGACCGAGCTAACAGGCGGCCCTAACGGCATTAGCCAAATTGATAAACCGACCTTATTCGGCCTTGAGTTTAATCGCCGCGCCAAGGAAGAAGGCGTGACCTTATTCCATGATTTTTTTGGCATTGATTATGATTCGACTTATAAGGTTATATTTGTTTATTTGGCAGCGGTGCTGCTGGTGGTGTTAACGGTGTTTGTGATTAACCGTTTATTGCGTATGCCCCTTGGGCGCGCTTGGGAAGCACTGCGTGAAGATGAAATTGCCTGTCGCTCTTTGGGCTTAAATCCAACCTTAATTAAACTGTCTGCCTTTACCATAGGCGCAGCATTTGCAGGCTTTGCGGGAAGCTTTTTTGCGGCGAGACAAGGCTTTATCAGTCCCGAGTCGTTCACCTTTATCGAGTCGGCGATTATTTTGGCCATTGTGGTGTTAGGCGGCATGGGCTCACAAATTGGCGTGATCTTAGCGGCGATAATCATGACTATCCTGCCCGAGATGGCGCGTGAGTTTAATGAATACCGCATGTTGATGTTTGGCTTGATGATGGTGTTTATGATGGTATGGCGACCACAAGGATTGTTGCCTATGACCCGGCCGAAGATGGAGATGCGCAATGGGTAATCAGTTATTACATGTATCCGGCTTAACCATGCGCTTTGGCGGTCTGTTGGCGGTCAATAACGTGGCGCTTGATGTTAACGAGGGCGAAATTATCTCGGTGATTGGTCCCAACGGGGCAGGTAAAACCACCGTATTTAACTGTTTAACGGGCTTTTACAAACCGACGGCCGGTGAAGTGATTTATCGCGGTGAAGCGGTGCAACAATTACCCGGCCATGTTATTTCGCGTAAAGGCATGGTGCGTACTTTTCAACATGTGCGTTTGTTTAAAGAAATGACCGTGGTGGAAAATTTACTGGTCGCCCAGCATCGCCATCTTAATACCGGCTTTTTGTCTGGTTTATTTAAGACTAAAAGCTTTCGTCAGTCTGAGCAGCAAGGCCTTGAAAAAGCCGCGGTGTGGCTTGAGCGTATCGGCTTGGCTGAATTTGCCAACCGTCAAGCGGGCAACCTTGCTTATGGTCAGCAGCGCCGTTTGGAAATTGCACGCTGTATGATGACCCAGCCAAATTTATTGATGCTGGATGAGCCAGCGGCGGGCTTAAACCCAGCCGAAACCGACGAGTTGGATGAACTGATCGTGGAATTGCGCGACCAGCACAATATTTCAGTGCTGCTGATTGAGCATGATATGAAGCTAGTGATGGGCATTTCGGATCGAATTTATGTGGTCAACCAAGGCTGTCCATTAGCCAATGGCACACCCAAAGAAATTCAATCGAACCCTGATGTGATCAAAGCTTATCTTGGAGAGTTTTAATGTTAGAGCTGAAAAATGTATCGGCCCACTACGGCCAAATTCAAGCCCTACACGACGTTAATATCCAAGTAGGTAAGGGTGAAATAGTGAGTTTAATCGGCGCCAATGGTGCCGGTAAAACCACATTACTAATGACCATTTGCGGCGATCCTAAGGCTAGCCAAGGGGAGATCTTGTTTGAAGGCGAGCCGATCCACTTGCAGACAACGTCGCAAATCATGCGAAAAGATATTGCCATCGTGCCGGAAGGAAGACGCATTTTCTCGCGCCTAACGGTGGAAGAGAATCTGCACATGGGGGGCTTTTTCTTAGATGATAAGGCGGAATTTGCGCGTTTGGAGCAAGAGGTTTATAGCTTGTTTCCTCGTTTGCTAGAGCGCAAACATCAACGCGCTGGCACCATGTCGGGCGGTGAGCAACAAATGCTAGCCATGGGGCGCGCTTTGATGAGCAAACCTAGGCTATTGTTTTTGGATGAGCCATCCCTAGGTTTAGCGCCCATTATTATTCAGCAAATTTTCGATATCATAGAAAAGCTACGTGAGCGTGGCATCACGGTGTTTTTGGTTGAGCAAAATGCTAATCAGGCATTGCGCTTATCTGATCGTGGTTACGTTATCGAAAACGGCCGGATAGTGTTAGAAGATAGCGGAGCTAACCTGCTCACCAATGAGGAAGTGCGCAAAGCTTATTTAGGTGGCTAGGTAATGACATTCTGTAGGAGCCGAGCTTGCTCGGCGAAAATTAACCATTCCCGGAGCGAGCTCCGGTCCTACACTACGTGCCTTGCGATTTAGCTGGAATAGAGTTGATGTAAATATTCTAACCTTGCGATGCTGTCAGCAAGTCCACCCATGCGGTTATGTGCTAGCCAGAGCGAGCGGTATTGGATTAATAGCGGGGCAAGTTCACTCGCCAATATGGCTTTGCTGGAGGCATTCATTTGTTCAATGTCTCGGGTTTGTTGCTGCAGCATTTGCTGACCTAAATGCGCACCATGTAGCAGTAATTGCGCGGTGAAAACCAGTTGCTCGCGAATGGCGCTGGTGGCTGATAACTCTTCGATACATAGGCTTAGTATGGCGTGGGCTTGATTAAAGCCATGCTCGGTTAAATTGGTCGAGCGGCGCAAATGACGGCGAAATTTTTGGTCGAACAATAGTGGCCCAAGAAAGCAGGCATTTGGGGTCACAATGCCTAAGTCGAGATAAATATTTTGCAGGCGGATTGCCCAATAGGCCGCGCGCTCGTCATGGCAAATTAAATGGTTTAGCCAATACTCAACATCGATGTTGTTATTTTGCTCCGCGCCCCAAGCCAAGGCTGCGCCGTAAATGTAACCCGCATAAGGAAATATATCTTGTTGGGCATGACCCATGTCGCCCCATTCCGAAATATGATACCCACTTGCCCCAAAAGCTAAGCCAGATTTTGCTGCGCGCAGCATATGGGTTTTGGCATTGTCCCAGCGCCCTGAAATGGACGCAAAACAGCAAGTGGACACGACCACGTGAAACGGCAAACCGGTGGCAGCTAGCTGTTGATGCTCTTCGTCATAGGGATGATTGGCTTCATAGCCCCAATTCAACAACGTTAGATCGGCAGGAAGTTGCGATAAAATTTCCGGATATTGAAACAACATGTCGCTAAATATTTGCGTATGTAACCCTTTCGCTTGGGTTAATGCGAGGATCTTATTGAGATAATCGACATACACCTGGCCCTTGCTGGTGGCTGCGCAGGCTGCTTTACTGGCGTCGACCCCCAGATCCATGGTCTCGTCAAAGTTAATGTTAATGGTGTTACTGCTAAAGTTAGGCACCAGTTCATCGATTAGGCCACTGACAAAGTCCACCGATTGCTGGCTTAATGGATTGAGGCCAAATGAAAATGGTCGAAAGTCACCACGTTGGTCGTAAAAGCCGGTGGTTTGCTCGGCAAGATGTTTGTATTCAGGGTGAGCCAGCCAGCGCTCCATATGACCAAAGGTGGCGACATTAATAATCAATTCAATGCCCCGCTGCTGACAATACTTGTCTATTTGCTGGATCTCCTCTGCCGTCATCGGCGATTTATCTGCCCATACCCGTTTATGTTCACGCCATGCAAAGGTGTGTTCGGTGTAAAGCTGCAATTGATTGATGCGACAAATCGACCAAAAATCAATGAGCTGTTTGAGATGGTCTAAAGTTGGGATCTTATCTCGACTGATATCGAGCAAAATGCCACGGGCGCAATAATCAGGAGCATCCTTAATTAGGCCACATGGCAGAGCTTGAAATTGCTGAACGAGTTGGCGCAACGAATGCAGCGCATAGAGCCTGCCTTGCGGGCAAGCATAACGTAGCCAAACCCCTGACGCTTTAATCTCAATTTCATAACCTTGCTCAGGCAAGGTGGGGTCGTGCTCGGCTTGCAGCCAGTCGGGCGCAGCGGTTGTCAATTCAATATGGTGTGGTTGCCAATCCGAAAATACGTTGAATTCGCCAGAGCTGGGTTGCCAAGATTTAGGGCTAGGAAAAATGCGCAATGTCATAAGGTGCAATCTCAAACATGTTAGAGCGTTTAGCATACCCAACACTGTTCAAAACTATCAAGATAATATTAAGCATCATGATAGTTGGTAACATTTTTGAGGCTGTCAGGCCGTGTTACATAATCGTTGTGTTGTTAACAAGTTCAGTCATTTTGGGCTGAATTATCCGGCTAGGGAAATCGCTTAGTGTTTAAATTATCAGGTGTTTTAGCCATACCGTTAGGCCAGGTCTCATCTTGTTTTTTAAATGTTAAGTTGTTGTAAAAATAAGTGTTTTTTTACTTTTTACCAAGATAGTGCTAGGCTGGATATGTTCGCAATTTGAACAAATTTTGAGCACAACATTATAATGCACAAGTTAGGATGCAGGCGATAGATCGGCACCTAAACAACCTGAATTGTTGTTTATATTCTTATGCCAAGCCATTAGACAAGCCACCAGACAAATCGAGCTAGATTGTCTTATTAGAGCGCTTGTTGAATGTACTTAGGGCGAGGCAACGGATATGAACGAGAGCAATGGGTGCAAACAAATAGGGAGATAATAATGGCTAAAAGTTATTTTAGAAGCTCGGGTGCCTCGGCGTCGGTGGGTGGTTATAAAGCGCCAAGTTTATCAAGAAGCGGTAAACCGCAAGACATAGCAGCACTAAATGCGCCGCCCAGTGGCACATTTATGAAAACCAAGGTGGAGTTAACCCATTCTATTGTGGGGATTAACAACGGCAGCGTGATCAAGCCGATTAAGCCGAAATTTATATTCCAACCCGCCCCAGAAGGCAGCTTCTTAAAGCCTTATAAAAAACGCCAAAGTGAATCAGAAACGGCTTAACGCTGTTTACCTACACCATCAAGTTATGCGCTGAATCGAATAGCATAAATAAGGCAAAACCGGTCAGTATCCATGCGGTACTGGCCGTAATAAATGTCTGCCTTTGTTGAAATAGGTTAAACACATGAGTTTGGCTTAAGGCACAAGCCACCACTAAATACCAGACAAAGTCGACCCCAGACACGGTGGCAAAAATAATCACCTGACTGGCGATGGCGCTATCAGCATTAATAAACTGGCTAAACAAGGCGATAAAGAATAGCGCAATTTTGGGGCTAAACAGCGCCATTAAAAAGCCATCGGACCAAGGCTTAGCGGCCTTGAATGCATTAGGCTCAGATGCAGCTTGGTTTTGTGTCGGCGCGGTGGGATTGGCCGATTGTTTTACACTACGCCAGGTCTGCCAACCCAGATAAAGCAAAAATAGCGCGCCAGCCAGTTTGACTAGATTGAACAGCAAAGGGGAGTTGACCATGAGTAGGGCGACGCCAGAGACACTCAGTAACGCCCAAACACCAACCCCTAGTGCATGGCTAAAAGCGGTAACAATGCCTGCCTTGCGGCCACTGTTTAAGGTATTTCGTATTACTAAGGCAAGGCTAGGGCCTGGGCTCATTGCACCTAGGCAGCAGATTAAAAACAGAGTAACCCAAAGCTCCAGAGACATAAGTTTGACTTCTTAAACAAAAACGCCAGTATCGTTAACTTTGATACTGGCGGCAAGTCTATTGTTGTAGGACCTGAGCTTGCTTATGGAATGGGCGAGGATAATTCGCCGAGCGAGCTCGGCTCCTACTCAGCCCGGCTAAGAGCTGTGCTTTTAGGTGGTTTGATAGAGCAGTTTTAAGCGCGACATCTTAGTCTTAGTCTGTTCAACCAAGCGATTGTAATCACTCACAATTTGGCTGAAATCACCTTTGAAGCGTTGCGGCTCTATGCTAAATACTCCGCCATTTTCAGCTTGCTTGCGAATCGCTTGATGAAATTGTTGCAGCGGCTGATGAAACAGGCGATGTTGGCTCACAAAGTGGGCGACGGCCAATAGCACAGAAATGGCGATCAGCACGTACAAGGTATATTGCGTATTCACAAACGCATTGGACTTCACACCAAACAAGCTATGCTCAATGGATTTCACATTCAAAGCAACTTGATTGGTACGTGTCAGTAACTCATCTTTTAGCACTTGTGTTTGCGCCAATTGTTGTTGGGTGTAATCAATTTCTTTTGGGTAGCGTTGAATTAGGCTGTTGAGGTTATCGGTAATGCTGACGATTTTGTCTGCGGCAACGGCATCATCGCTGTCATCGCCAAAGAAATCGTCGCTATCAACCTTTTCTTCCATCAAGCCTAATGGGCTAAGGGCTTGGGTTTGTCTGACTTGCGTTTTTAGTTGCGCCAGCTGAAACGCAATACTGCTTTGGTTTTGTTCGCTACGGTTATCAAGATATTGACTACGCAGTAAACTGAGTACGTGGGCGGTTTGTGCCATTTCCGCCGCGAGCATTTGATACTGCATGGCTACGCCAGGGTTAATGTCCATACCTGTTTCACCGTATTCCGCCAACGATTTGATATTGTCGGCTAACTCGCGCTCGGCATTGACCAATACCGCTTGGGCGTTGTTACCCAGTTTGCCAGCGGCGCGGTATTTTTGGCTCAAATCAAGGCGCAATAAGGCCACTTGGTAAATGATGCTGGCGGTTTTGTCGTTGTTAATTTGGCGTAGTGAGTTTTCTAATACCTCCAGTTGGGCTTCAGCTTTGGCCAAAATAGTGGCATCGCCGCTGTTGAGGTAGTCGATCACGGTTTGCTTTATATCGATAGCAATTTTTGCTTTGATTTCTTGGTAGCGCTGCACATCATCTTGCTGTGCTTCCAAGTTATTGGCCCCTTTGATAAAAGTTAATACCAACAACCCAGCAATCAAGCATTGGCCGATTAACGAGCCTAATAATAATTTTGGTAGCTTCATCTGCTTACATCCTTGTGGTTTAGTGACTTGGTTAGAAACTAAGTTAATAACTGCGCGCATAGTAAGCATCAAGTGTGACAATTTTGTGACCTAACGCGTTAATTTGTAAGTGGTAAGTATTAGCTGAGTTAAGCGTCTAGGTAAGCTGAAATGGTGCTGCTAATGGTGAACTCACTTCGCTTAAAAAACACAAATATGGTAATCTGCGGCCAATTTTTCCCTGCTGGAGTGCGCCGTGAGCGAAGTTGAACAGTTATTAGCGCCTATTCATCAATTTTTACAATGCACCACACCGGATGCGTGGGTTGAAGAGGCGGCAAAGCCAGAAAATTTAAAAGTCTTGCTGCTTGATCATTTAATGTGCGAGCTAAAAGCGGGACAGTCGGCGATGTTTTTAATTCGCAAATACGCGGTTACGCCTGAAAGTGCGCAAACCTTGTTAGATTGGTTTGGCCCGTATGAAGATTTTGCTTATCGCAAAAAAGGTAACCTCGCCAGCCTCAAGGGTAAGAGTAATATCTCAAAAAGCATCATGGCGAAAAGTGACTCTCCTTATAGCCAAGATTTGATTGATAAAATGGTGCTGTTGATAAAAGAAGAGTTGCACCACTTTTATCAAGTGCTGGAAATCATGGACGCGCGTGGCATTGAATATGAAAATATCCGAGCAGGGCGTTATGCTAAAGGCTTGCTCAAGCAAGTGCGTAGCTATGAGCCTGCTGCATTAATTGATAAGTTGATTATAGGTGCTTACATAGAGGCGCGCTCGTGCGAGCGGTTTGCTAAAATTGCGCCATACCTTGATGACGACATGAATAAGTTTTATGTCTCCTTGCTGCGCTCTGAAGCGCGCCACTATCAAGATTATTTAACCTTGGCTCAGCAAATATCGCCTGACGATATCAGTGAGCGGGTTAAGTTAATTGGCCAAGCCGAAGCCGAATTGATCTGCACTCCTGATACGGATTTTAAGTTCCACAGCGGTGTGCCCGTTTTGTAGGAACTGTATTTATACAGCGAATAATAAATTGATATGGCAATGTTTTTCGCGATTTAAAAATCGCTCCTACTCAGGTTAAACTGACATGCAAATGAACCCACGCCAAGATGAGGCGGTTAAATATATCTCTGGCCCTTGTTTGGTATTGGCGGGGGCAGGCAGTGGTAAAACACGCGTTATCACCAATAAAATTGCTTATTTGGTGCAGCAATGTCAGTACGATCCGAAAACCATCGCGGCGGTGACCTTTACCAACAAAGCCGCCCGAGAAATGAAAGAGCGGGTGGCGCAAACCTTAGGCAAAAAATCGGCCAAGGGCGTAACCGTTTCTACTTTTCATACCTTAGGTTTGGATATCATTCGCAAAGAGCATAAGGTGATCGGCATTAAGCCGGGCTTTTCGCTGTTTGATGATCAAGACTCACTCGCCTTGCTCAAAGAGCTAACCGAGAAAGAGCTTAAAGAAGATAAAGATCTTTTGTCACAATTGGTTACCCAGATTTCTAATTGGAAAAACGATCTGATCTTGCCGCCACAAGCGATTAAAATTGCCCGCGGTGCGCAAGAGGTTTTATTTGCCCAAGCTTATGACAAATATCAGCGCCACATGACGGCGTATAATGCGCTTGATTTTGACGATTTAATTCTAATGCCCACCATGCTGCTGAAATATAAAGAAGAAGTGCGCAGCCGCTGGCAGCAAAAAATTAAATACTTGCTGGTGGACGAATACCAAGATACCAACACCAGCCAGTACGAGCTGGTTAAATTATTAGTGGGTGAACGGGCGCGTTTTACCGTGGTGGGCGATGACGATCAATCAATCTATTCTTGGCGCGGCGCACGGCCACAAAACTTGGTGTTACTCAAAACCGACTTTCCAAATTTACGTTTGATTAAGCTAGAGCAAAACTACCGCTCAACCCAGCGCATTTTGAAATCGGCCAATATTTTAATTGCCAATAACCCGCACGAATATGAAAAGGCCTTGTTCAGTGAGCTACATTACGGTGAGCCACTGCGTGTGCTGTATGCCAAAGACGAAGAGCACGAAGCCGAGCGCGTCGTGGCCGAGTTAATGGGGCATAAGTTTATGAACAACACCAACTTCAAAGATTACGCGGTGTTGTATCGCGGTAATCATCAAAGCCGAGTGTTAGAAAAGGCGATGATGACTAACCGTATCCCCTACAAGATCAGCGGCGGCACGTCGTTTTTCTCGCGGGTGGAAGTGAAAGACATGCTGGCGTATCTCAGGTTGCTGGCTAACCATGACGACGATAATGCGTTTTTACGCATCGTTAACGTGCCGCGCCGTGAAATTGGCCCGGCTACGTTAGAAAAATTAGGTAACTATGCCAATTTGCGCAATATCAGCTTATTTGCCGCGAGCTTTGAGCTTGGCTTAGAGCAAACCCTAACAGGGCGAGGCTTACAAGCGGTGCGCAGTTTTACTCGCTGGCTGGTGGAGTTAAACGATCAAGCCCAGCGCGGCGATGCCGCTGAAGCGGTGCGCGACATGGTGCGCCATATTCATTATGAAGATTGGCTTTACGAAACGAGCCCGAGCCCGAAAGCCGCTGAAATGCGCATGAAAAACGTCTCTGAACTGTTTCGCTGGGTAACCGGCTGGCTCGCAGGCGACGATTTAGAAGAGCCGATGACTTTGCCACAAGTGGTTAACCGCTTAATGCTGCGCGACATGATGGAGCGCAACGAAGGCGAAGACGAAGCCGACCAAGTTCAGCTAATGACACTACATGCGTCAAAAGGTTTGGAATTTCCCTTTGTGTTTATGGTGGGTATGGAAGAGGGCTTTTTACCCCATCAAACCAGCATAGATGAAGACAATATCGAAGAAGAGCGCCGCTTGGCCTATGTGGGTATTACTCGTGCTCAACAAGAATTAACTTTCACCTTGTGTCGCGAGCGACGTCAATACGGCGAGTCTATTCGTCCCGAGCCCAGTCGGTTCCTACTTGAACTGCCACAAGATGACGTGGTGTGGGAGCGCAGTGGTCAGCAAACCCAAACCAAAGAGCAAAAGCAGGAAAAAGGCCAAAAAGGGATAGCTAATCTAAGGGCGTTGTTGAAGAAATCGTAGAAAATGAATCGTGTAGGAGCGATTTTAAATCGCGAAATGTTAGCTAAATCAGTTGGTTGTTTGCTGTGTAAATACAGCTCCTACGAAATTCTTCTTTCGCAGGAGCGATTTTTAAATCGCGAAAAAACAAGATATGAATCAGTTATTCGCTGTTTTACTAAAGAGTTGTTTTATAAACCGCTAATCATGAAATCAACAGCGGCTTTGATTTCGTCATCAGAACAATCCATACAGGTGCCTTTGGCAGGCATGGCATTAAAGCCTTCAATAGCGTGTTTATATAGGGTGTCATTACCTTGTGCAATACGGCTAGCCCATGCGCCAGCATCGCCTTTAACCGGTGCGCCAGCAGCGCCAGTAGCATGACAAGCCATACATTTGGTGTTGTAAACGGTTGCGCCATCACGAGGACCCGCGTCGGCAACCGCTTCTGTTGCAGGGGCTACATCAGGTAGCTCGCCATCTAGGTAAACATCACCTACAGGCTTGATACGCTCTGCAATCGCTTCGTCAGACATGTCAGCTGAGGATGCAAAGCTGAGTGTTGAAAACAGGGCAAGGGTTGCCATGGTTAGCTTAGGTAATGTTAATAAGTCTTTAAATATACTCACAATTTGCTCCAATGTTGTCATACCTTTACAGGCTTGTTGTTTATTCTTCCTAGAATTTTAGCCGATTATAACCGCTATGTAGCAAGGGATAAACATTGGCATAGTAGAAATGGTTAAGAAGAGCTACAAAAGTGTATATAGTTGGCAAGTCTATATTGAAAATAATTTACTTGAGATAAACCTTGGATCTAGTTCTCATCTTTACGATGAGGCGCCACCATTTTATTACAAAGTGGCTCTAACTGAAGTTTGTCATTTTCAATCAATCAGGGTTTTCGTTATGATTGGCGCCTTATTTTTTCAATGCTCACCAGCAAAACTTGCTGAGAATCAACATGGCGATCTCTTGCTCATTCAAGAATGCCTTGAGTCATCCATCACTTTGGAAGGTTATTATGAAATTATTGATATTTGGAAAAAATGGTCAGCTTGGATGGGAGCTTCAACGGGCGTTGGCTCCTTTAGGGGAAATTATATCAGTTGATTCTGATTCAACTGACTATTGTGGTAACTTTTTAGATCCTGCTGGTGTTGCAGAAACCGTAAGGCAAGTTAAGCCTGATGTCATATTTAACGCGTCAGCGCATACAGCTGTTGATAAGGCTGAAAGTGAACGAGACCTCGCATTGCTGATTAATGCAACGAGTGTGGAGAGTATTGCTACCGAGGCTGACAAGTTGGGTGCATGGCTGGTGCATTACTCTACAGATTATGTATTTGATGGTAGTGGTGAAAGGCCATGGTGTGAGAATGATCAAGTTGGGCCTTTAAATGTCTATGGTGAAACTAAGTTATTGGGTGAGCAAGCTGCTGCGCGCTGTTCGCGACACCTTATATTTAGAACCAGTTGGGTCTATTCTTCGCGGGGTAACAATTTCATTAAAACAATGTTGAAGTTAGGCCAGCAACGAGAACAGCTTTCGGTTATTGATGATCAAATAGGAGCTCCAACAGGGGCGGAATTATTGGCAGATTGTTCTGCTCATGCCATTCGCATCGCATTTGCTAAGCCAGAATTAGCAGGCCTTTATCACCTCGTTGCAAAAGGTGCCACATCCTGGTTTGAATTCGCAGAATTTATTTTTTCACAGGCAAATGAATCAGGTGTAACTTTGGCCCTCAAACATTTAGAACCCGTGCCGACGTCATCATATCCAACCGCAGCAACAAGGCCACACAACTCAAGACTGAATACAAGTAAATTTGAGGAGGCATTTAATCTCACTTTGCCATCATGGCAGCATGGTGTAAAACGCATGATTGCGGAAATACTGCCTTTACATATTCAAAACTCGTGAGATAAAGATTTATGAGTATGCTGTGCTACATGCTTGCTATCAACAACGACAGTAAAGAGGGTTATATTATTGAAGCGTTGCAAGCTATCAAGTCGTTTTTTTCTGGTTTGTTGATATCTAGTTTATGAACAAAAAGCACCATGTATGTTTAAGTATGTCTCTGGTTGTGTATAAGCCCAATTTAACGCAATTAAACGAGACACTAAGAACCCTTGATAAAGCACTTGAGTATGCTAACCAAAAGGCGATGTTAGTTATAATAGATCACTCGCCTGAATCAGCAATGATAGCGCTTGAAGAGCTTTATCAGCTTGAAAACGCAGTTATAAAGCTAGTTCGAGATGCAACTAATCCCGGATTTGGAGCGGGTCATAATCGGGTTTTAGATAGGTTAGGGGAATTTCACCTTATCATAAACCCCGATTTAGAATTTGAGCCTGACTCGATACAAGCGGCATTAACTTTCATGCAGGAACATCCAGACTGTGGTTTGTTAACTCCTTATGCAAGATGGCAAAACGGCTTAGTACAACCCTTATGCAAGCGCTATCCTAGCTTAATTGACCTTTTGCTTCGTGGTTTTGCTCCCCGTAAGGTAAAACAATGGTTCAAGTATCGCCTAGACCGCTACGAACTGGCTGAGCAACTAAATGCCACTGATGTTTATTGGCAGCCGCCCATAGTGAGTGGATGCTTTATGATGTTTCGAGGTGACGTGTTATCTCGTTTAGGTGGTTTTGATGCTCGCTTCTTTCTCTATTTTGAAGATTTTGATCTTAGTTTGAGGGCGGGCCGTCTCACTAAAATTGCTTATGTGCCACAAGTACGAATAATCCATCACGGAGGCCATGCTTCGCGCAAAGGGGGCCGACATGTTATGCTTTTTGCTCGTTCAATGACGACTTTTTTTAATATTCATGGGTGGCGACTTTGGTAGAACACGGTAACTCTTCTTCAATTTTAGTTACAGGTGCAAATGGGTTTGTCGGAAACGCTGTGTGTGAGCACTTGCTTAGCTTAGGGCATGATGTTGTAGGAGTAGTAAGGGCTCATACTTCTCGGCATCATCACGTACTCGGACCAGATCTGAGTGATACGGCTGACTGGCACGATTTGCTAGAGGGTAAAGATGTTGTTATCCATTGTGCCGCAAGAGTGCATATTATGAATGATGAGAGCTGTGACCCTAGTGCAGAATATCAAGAGGTAAACACAAGCGGTACGATTGAACTGGCTAGACAGGCCATTGCTATGGGAGTTAAGCGATTTATATTTATTAGCTCCATTAAGGTGAATGGTGAAGAAACGCTTGAAGGCGCGGAATTTACTGAAGAAGTAATATATCCTCCAGAGGATCCTTATGGTCGCTCCAAATATGATGCAGAGCTAGGTTTAATATCCATGTGTAATTCAAGTTCAATGG
This sequence comes from Motilimonas thetidivivens, assembly GCF_046452435.1. Taxonomy (NCBI): domain Bacteria; kingdom Pseudomonadati; phylum Pseudomonadota; class Gammaproteobacteria; order Alteromonadales; genus Motilimonas; species Motilimonas thetidivivens. Next base: position 39,308 of record NZ_JBKFDK010000012.1, on the reverse strand, counting down.
CTGTTACCATCATTCGCCCGCCGCTCATTTATGGCTTGGGTGTCAAAGCTAATTTTGCGACCATGATAAATTGGGTACGTAAAGGTATCCCCTTGCCATTTGCAAAGGTCCAAAATAGACGTAGTTTGCTGGCTTTGCCTAACTTGTGTGATTTTATTGCTGTCTCAATGCATCATCCTGCAGCTATCAATCAGGTATTTCTGATAGCTGATACTAACGCCTATTCAACCTCGGAGTTATTGCAAGAGATAGCAAAAGCTTATCAAGTGCAGATTCGGTTGTTTTATATACCTAAAAATGTCTTGTTTTTGCTTGGAAAATTGTTAAGTTTTGAGCCTAAACTGAATCGTCTTTATGGGTCTTTAGTGCTCAGTACTGCGAAGTCTCAACAATTACTGCAGTGGACGCCTCCCTATTCGTTGTCTCGTGTGCTTGCCATGATGGCATCATCTGATTGTGAGTCTCGCTGATGATTTCTCTACTAGCTTTATTGATTATTTGTTTTATCGCCTCCTTGACGTTAACCGGTGTTTTAAAGTGGTATGCCGAGCACCGCCTGATGGATGAGCCTTGTCATCGAAGCTCCCACCAACACCCAACCCCAAGCGGCGGTGGTATGGCTATCGTACTCACGTATTTGTTTATGGCACCGATAATCGTGTTGTTTTTATTACAGCCGTTGGAAATGTTTGATAGTGCATTTTTGCTCGTGTGGTTCGGAGCATTAGCGATTGCGTTGGTTGGGTTTATTGATGACCATGTTGATTTAAGTGCAAGAATTCGTCTTATTATACAAGCACTAGTGTCATGCTCTGTGGTATGGGCTTTAGGTGGTTTTTCCGTTATTGAGATCGCCGGAATCAAACTGACGCTTTATTGGTGGCTGGGCTTTTTGTTGGCATGGATTGGCGTTATTTGGTTTATTAACCTTTATAATTTCATGGATGGGATAGATGGGCTAGCTGGAGCTGAGGCATTGATCGTCTGTGTTGTCATGGCTGCTTTGTACTTTATTGATGACAAACAATGGACATATAATATTGGCCTTGTGCTTATTGTCGCAATGGCGAGTGCAGGTTTCTTATGTTGGAACTTTCCACCTGCCAAGATATTTATGGGAGATGGAGGGAGTGGTTTTCTAGGATTAACCCTAGCTTCATTAATGTTGATAGATGCCATCTCAGATCCTAAATATTTATGGGTCTGGCTAGTGATGCTGGGGGTATTTGTTGTTGATGCAACATGGACGCTATTAAGTCGTTATATCCATAACTGTAAGCTCAGTGAGGCGCATCGTACCCATGCTTTTCAATACGCAGTAAGGCAAGTGCAAAGCCATAAGAAGGTGACACTAGCTGTAGTTGCAATTAATCTTTTCTGGTTAACACCCATCGCAGTTCTGATTGTATTAGGATTGTTGGATGGGTTTATTGGTATGGTAATTTCTTATATACCGTTATGCTATCTCGCTTATCATTTCAATGCGGGCGTTCCCGAAAAATAGGTACTTATTCAATTGCTGGCTCTGGCTCAGATATTGAGGAAATTGTTGTTGGTAGCTGAATGCTGTAACCAGTAGGAGCCTGGTGAAGTATTTCAGCAATAACTTCCTCATTGTAATTAGTGCAGGCCGTGTCAAGCGGGTGTAATATTTTAGATAGTTGCTGCCAATTTAAAAAACCTTCTTTCGCCTTCATAATTGAAGGGTGAGCGGTTGCTTCAGCGTTGCCATCTATCAATAGTTCCTCATATAGCTTTTCACCAGGTCGTAGCCCAGTAATTTGAATGGCTATTTCACCGAAAGGATCCTCATCAGTTTTAATTGTTAAGCCACTAAGTTTTATCATCCGCGTCGCAAGATCGATAATTTTTACGGGGGCTCCCATATCAAGTAAAAACACATCCCCCCCTTTAGCCATGGCTCCAGCCTGAATAACTAATTGAGCCGCTTCAGGAATGGTCATAAAGTATCGAATAATATTCTCATGGGTCACAGTGACGGGGCCGCCTTGTTTTATTTGCTCTCTAAAAAGAGGAACCACAGAGCCAGAGGAGCCAAGCACATTGCCAAATCTTACCATTGCAAAGATTGTGTTATTTCCCTTACGTATTGCCAGTGATTGTAAGATAAGCTCAGCCATGCGTTTTGAGGCTCCCATAACATTCGTGGGGCGTACGGCTTTATCAGTAGATATCAATACAAAGTGTTTCACATTAGCCGTAATAGCCGCCTCAGCGCACCTCAGGGTGCCAAACACATTATTGCGAACACCCTCAACCACATTCTGCTCTACTAATGGTACATGCTTGTAAGCTGCTGCGTGATAAATTGTTTCGATGCGGTATTTTTTTAGCACCAGCGTGAGTCGTTTTTGTCGTTGAACTGAACCTAAGACAGCGTGTAACTCAGTTGTTAAATTATTTGCTTTGATGTAATTGGAAATTTCCTGCTCAATTTTGTATAAGCTAAATTCGTTTAACTCAAACAAAATGAGTTTACTGGGCGCTTGAGTGATTATTTGTCGACATAACTCCGATCCAATAGAGCCACCCGCACCCGTTACCATTACATTTTTATTGCTAATACACTGCGCCAGCAAATCAGGAATAGGAGGAACAGGCGTTCTGCCAAGCAGATCTTCTACTTGAATATTTTCAATGTCATTTATTTTTGCTCGACCCGTTGTAATGTCATCAACACTTGGCATTGAGAGTACTTCGGCTGAACAAGACTCAAGGCGGTCGATGATTTTAGCCCGCTGCTTTCTCGGCGTGGAGCCCAGTGCAAGCAGAATTTTAACTGCACAATGGGTTGCAATAAGATTTTCAAGCTGGCTATAAGGGTAGACTCTTAAGCCATGGATAGTGGTGCCATGCTTCTTTACGTCATCGTCAATAAAAGCAGCAGGCCGATAATCCATACCGCGTGACAAAGCATGAGCGAGTTGATAGCCAGCATTACCTGCACCGTAAATGATAACCGCAGGTTTAAATCTTTGCAGGCGTTGATGGACAACACTACGCAGAATAAGTCGTGGAAAGCCTAAAATAATCAAGGCAACGAAAGCATAAATCACGGGCACTGAACGAGGTAAAAAACTCTGAAAGTAGTAGCTACTTGCGGCTAATACAATTGCTGAAGTCGTAATGCCCGCCACCAGTGTAGTAATGGCATTAACCGTCATGTAGCGTAAAATAGCGCGGTATAATCCCAGTCTGATGAAACAAAAAATTGAAGCTAGCACAGTGACTAGAATTGATAAAAATTCTGCAGCCCCTATTTCAACCGTGACCTCTGTAGAGTCAAGCCTTAAAAACAGTGCAATAGCGATTGATAATACAATGCCCAATGCGTCATAGCACATAGTTGCAGTGCGTTTAACTGCTCGTGGTAAATTATTGCAGGGGGTTATCAGCATCGAAATGTCCGTTATTTGTAACGTGGGGAACTTTAGCATATTTACCAGTAAATCAAAAAGTGTTGGCTACATAGCTGTCATTTGGCTTAATGTCTGCCAATATCTCAACTATTGCATAAATAGATCGTGTGCTAGCAAAACCATGCCCAATTCAAAAGTCATCGGTGACTTTGCGGTAAATGTATGTCATTACGTTTAGCTGATAAAAACAAGTGTTACAATAATAATATATGACATAAAAAATGCCAAATATGAGTAAAAATGAAATAAAATATGTGGCATCAGCATTTGCCAATAGACACATTCTGTCAACAGTAGAGCCAGCCATTTACTAAACTAGCAAATGGCTCATTGGCAAAACGCATGTGGGTATTTAATCTTCTATCACTGGTTCCCAGCCAGAAATAGCTTTGAATTGATTGGTATAAAAATCAGCATCTTCACGATTATATAAAATATGTGGTGTTATCAGCATTACCATCTCAGTTTGGGTTTGGTTTTCTGATTTAGATTGAAACAATAAGCCTACGCCGGGTATATCACCAAGAAAAGGAACTTTATTTACGCTTTCAATGGTCGTGTTGCTGATCAAACCGCCCATATAAACCGTTTGTCCGCTTTCTACCGCCACCTTGGTATTAATTGAGTTACGATTAATGGGTGGCCTGTTTTTCATATCTTCCTCTACAGTACCAGGGCTACTCACCTCTTGTGCAATTTGTAGCTCAACAACGCCAGACTCATTAATTGATGGTGTAATATCTAAGCTTACCCCGGTATCAATGTAAGTGTATGATTTAGATACGGTTTGGTTGCCGTTAGAATTATCTACCTCACCGGTTTCTACAGATATTTGACTACCCACGTTGATCTTGGCACTTTCTTGATCCATTGCGATTAACCTAGGACTCGACAGTACCTTAGTATTAGCATTGGTTAGCTTAGCGGCTAGGTTGGCTTCAATATTATTGAATATTCCTGAAAATTGCAGCCCGTTACCATCAAATTGTAGCGCGCGTTCGCCTTGCTCAATTGGGGTTCCCACTTTAAAACTGGTTCCAAACTCAAGTTTGTCGGAAACATCCACTGATAAGATAAGTGCCTCCAATAGTACTTGGCGCGGACGTCTGTCGAGTACTTCAAGTAAGTCGAGAACGCGCTTATAATCTTGAAAACGGCCAACAAAAATAAGCGAATTACGGATATTATCAACCACAATTCGGTAATTTTCGGCGACAATCGCAGCATTTGATGTTTTTTGTTTAGTTGGCTCTTTGTAATCGGCATTGATGCTCGAAATATTTAACGTCGCCTGGCGAGCAGCCCCGGTTGCAGAGCTTTGTTCTGTATTTATGCTGGGTTTATCAGCTTCTTTGCCTGCATCTCCGCTTTCACTAAACACTTGAGAAATGACACTATAGACATCTTGCGCCGTGGTGTTTTTCATGAAATAGGTATAAATACCATCACTGCCGCTTTGCGTCGGTTGTGGTTTATCTAACTGGCGGATCCAAGCTTGAGTGTAATTAAGCCAAGGCTGAGTTGATGAGGCAACAATAAAAGTGTTGTTGCTGAGTGGGTAAATCACAACGCCCCGATTACCCTCATTTAACGTGACTGGGATACTCGCGGCCTTTAAGGCTTGCATTAAGTCGGGTACTAGCTCTTCAACAGGCACATAAGCGGGACGAATAGTGGTTAAATAAGAGCCCGAAGCTGCGGGTAGATCTAACCGTTCTAGCATTTCATACAGCTGTTCTATTTCACTACGTTTGGCAATAACGACAAGTGAGTTGAGGTTAAGCTGCATTAATACCGTACCGCCGCTAGGCGCTATCAGCTTCTGAGCTATTTGGCTAGCCTCGCTCAATCCTATATAATAAACGGGTACAATTTCAATCACCTTGCCGTAGCGGAGTTTTGGCGCAATGGTGTCGTTTACAAATTCAGCTGCGCGACTTTCTGCTTTTTTATTAGGTACAACATTAATAAAGCCATCGTTATTGAGTAACGAAACCCCGTTCAGTTGCAAAACCTCTTCAACTAAGCCCAATAAACGATCTGATGGAATCGGCTCATTTACACGTAAAGAAACCTTGGCCTTACTGCTGGATACATCAGGGTCGACACCGTAATTAAGATTAAGCACTTCGCCGAGTGCTAAATTGACAAATGCAGGCAATGCCATTTGTTCGGCGTTAATTGTTAGGTCTTGCGTTGGGAGAATTAAAACGGATGCGTTCTCAAGCTGCTGCGATGCTCTTAACAAGGGGGCAGGTTTTACAGACCGAGTTTGTGCCTTAGAAGATGGCTCGACAGTATTTGATTTACCTTCCTCGGCTTCAAGAACGGTACTCTGAGTGGGTACATTACGTTCCATCTCAACTGTCTTCTTGATAGTTGGTGTAGTAGTAATACATCCCCATAGTAGAGTCATGGGCAAAGAGAGGATACAGATTGACTTAAACTTCATATGTTTGAACACTTATGCTACTTAATAGGGAAAAGGCGAGTAAGTGAAGCCTCACCTGACTCTGATTCAACTACGGTTATTGAATTTTCATTTACGTGTTGTATTTTGGTATTGTCCGGTAAAATGTCTCCTTCGGCGTAACCGTAGTGTAAAGGCTCAAGTCCGGGCCGTTCAATCCAGGCAATATATTCGCCACCTTGAAAAACAATGGCTCTTAAAGTCCATTCCCCAGTCGCGTTTTCCGCTTTCTCAGTTTTGTTGTCAGTATCGGCTATGCTTGCCGACATATCGCGGTTGCCGTTTTCTTGCCACTCGCGATCTGCTACAAATAAGTTGGTTGTAGGCCTGATATATTCATTTTTTGGGTATGGCAAAGGTGCAGAATAATTTGTCTTAGTTCCATTATGTGCACTTCGTAACGTTTGGTAATCGTGATACAGCAACCCAACAACCAAAACCAAACCTATCGAATAAATAACCGACAAAATAAGCTTATTACTCATTTTAAGGCCTCTATTCTATTACTTTCATTGATCAGATTGGTATCTGACATAGCTTTGAAGCCGTAGATATTAACAGATAATTCAAACTGGTCGCTAGTCACTTGCCTAAATTCCGCCTGATCTATAACTAATATTTCAGGACTGTGGCCTGCAACTTGATGAACAAAATCGATCAAGTTATCAGCATTACCTCGAAGTACCCAGCGGGTTTCAATTTTTTCACCAACCCAAGGGACAACCTCTGCGGGTATAAAGCGACGTGATGAGAAGTCAATCTTGAGCGGTTTGAATTTCTTTTCTAAGATAACGACCAGATTTGAGGTTGCCGCACCTTCTGAACGACCAGTAAGGTATCCCGTCTTGGCTGTTGTTAACCAATCTTGGTATTGCGTAAGAACACCTTGTAAGGCAGCCTGTGACTGCAACAAGGACACTTCTTTTGTGTGTTGAAATTGACGTTGGGTAATTTGATCAATCTGTTGGCTGCGCCAGTCGAACACGGGTTGTAAAATAATGGCCCAAATTACAATGCATAATGAAAAAAAGATGCCCCATTGCACCATGGGTTTTTCTAATTCGGCTTGAACTTCGTTACTGCCAAAGGCCTTTTTAATATTATCAATTAACATGAGCTGCTCGTTCTAATGTTAACTCAAGGGAAAACCTTTGCTTCCCTTCGCGAGTCTGAACTATATCACTAATAAACTTGGCCGAATTAACATTTTCAATCTGTTCCATTGCTTCTAACAAGCCATTGGTTGTATCGGCGGTGGCTTCTAGCTCTATACTGTGGTCTTTAAATGCGATGCGAGATAAAACCACTGTTTTGGGTAAGGCGGCCGCTAACGCATCAAGCGAATGAGTTAATGCCTGCTGTTTAGTTAACTCCTGTTGTATTGCCTCGGTGCGCTTTATATTTAAGTTGAGTTCAGCGCGTTGGCGTTGTAACTGCTGTAATTGCAGTGCCCCGGACTCAACACTCGTTTCTAGCTGGCTATCTTGCCAGTAAATCAAGCCATAAGTTGCTATTACCCAAGCTGTCAATAGCGTAAGGCAAGCCGACCATAAGCTGCGTAATCCCCAAGGCGACGAGATATCAATGGCATTAGCATTTTGCCCTGCTTTAAGCCAGGAAAAGTCAGGTACCGACTTAGCGCTTGGGTAGATTGGTAGGTCGATATAGCTTAATGGCTCAAGCCCGTCATAAACGACCCCTTCGATGCTCTCATCTTGTTCTAGCCAACTAGTAAAGCGACGTTGCAAGTGGTGTTGGCTTAGATCCCAAACCCGGCTGGGTAAACCATTGGCTTGGCGCAACGCCGAAAATAGACTGTTGCCATCTTGCCAGCATAAGACAATACCCGGTTTCAAGCAGCCCAATTTATACGCCATTTCCGGCATCACGTGGGTCGCTGAGGGAACCTCTAATTCAGGCCAAATCCAAACGGTAACAAGCCAAACATCGTCCGCTTTATAGGTAAGGTAATATTTGTGGTAGCTTGGCCAAGGCGAGATCTGATTGAGGTCGTTATCAATACACTCTTCAAGTTCCGCTTTAGACACATACTCACGCTCATAGCTCAGCTCTCGGTAGAGCGATTTTGATTGAGGGATCAAGATCACCAGTCGGTCTAAGGGTTTGAGCGACGTTGGTAGGTTTTCTACTTGGCCTTGCTGATCTAAGCGGCACACATATGTAGATTGAAGTGTTAAATTCATTAGCTAAAATCTATCCTGATCTGGGAAATTCCAAATCTGTTTTTCATAAAGGTAAAAACTTGCAGCAAGGATCTTATAACTGCCCCGAGCACGATACCCTTGATACTGGTAATTAACAATAAAACTTGTACTGGGTGAGAGCTCTAACCCTTCACCATACATACCGTATTGGCGTAATAAGGGCTCTAGCTCGATCCATCGGTTTCTCGCTCTAAGATCCTCAATGGTTTTGATTTCTTCTTTATTTAGGCTCAATACCGCAGTTAAAACGGGGAGGGGCATAGAGCCAAAATTAAACCATCCCGGGCCAGCGACTTGCAAATAATCTTTAATGGCTAAGGTATTGGGCTGGTTACCGTTAAAATACTCGGGTTTCATGCTAGGGAGTTCTAATAACTCATCTTGAGCCCGGAAGGGCAACTTTCTCGCAGTTAATGGCAGCTTAACTGGAATGGTGGATTGCATCGATTGCCAAGCCAAGGCTTCAGTTGCGATACTGTTTGCTTGACGAGCATAGCCAAGGTTGCCCAACAGCTTCACCAGGGGTTTATAGGAGGCATGCAATAAGTTAATCAGCCCAGCTTGGTCTTGTACTTTGATTTCTACGTCATTAGATAATTCATAGGATTTGCCGTAAATGGATATTTCCGTGCCGCCAAGCTTAATCAAACTAGGCGAATAATTACCAGCAATCAGCGTGAGTAATGTTCTTTGCTCGGCATTGTGAATAGCTAGCTCGGCTTGCCATTGATTCTTTTGCGCAAAAGCTTGGTCTAAAAAGCCCGCTGATTTCTGTGTCAGAGTGAGTGCCATAATGGTTAAAATGGCTAAAATGACCAAGGATAATGGCAACACAGCACCCGTCATTTTATTCATGAAGCGTCTCCGGGAATATAGGCTGGCTCTAGCACATTAGAATAGTGATTTAGGCTAAATACCCACTCAAATCTTTGTTCTTTGTTATTGATAAACCGAATAATCACTCGGCGAGGAATGCTCTCTTCAAACTCACTGTTAAAATGACTCAACCATTCAGGTGTATCGCGGTAATATTGTTGTTGCTCACGAGGAAGGCTATTGATTGAATCACTGAAGGGAAGGTGAATATCGCCCTCGTAACTAAATTCCACATATTTTAACTCAGTCAACAGCGGAAACCATTCCAAATCAGATAGATACATACCTCTTTGTGGATCTGCCCCCAGCTTTTCTCGATACATTAGTTGCCAAGTATTCTGTTCCTTTTTGATTTGCAACTCAGTCAGAGCTACTTTTCCCGGCCCTTGAAATATCGGCGCAGAAGAAAGAAAGCTCATGCTTACATTGTCGCCTTTAAAATAGGGGGCAGACTTGTAAGAGCTGATTCTAAAGCGGGATGCTACAGATTGTTCAAAAACCAACCTAAGCCACTGTTCACGGTAGAGTAATCGTGTTTCTGCCTCTCCCTTATGTAAGCTTCTTACCCAATTGAGTCGACCTTGTTCAAAGGCTAGTAATGCCAGTCCCATCACAGCTGAAAAGATGGACAAAGCGACCAGCATCTCAATTAGCGTAAAACCCTTATTATTCCTCATGGCTCCCATCCAATGAGCTCAAATTGAAATTGCCAAGGCTGCGAGGCTTGGGCAGATGGTTGTACTTGTACTTCAATTTGGTAAAGCGCCAGCATGCGATTACGGTCAAGTGCCAATTTATCTAGTCGGCTTGGCACCTCGGGGGTTATCGCGCGGGCGCGCCAATTATATTGGATATCAGCCAGCTCACCGTTGCCTTGTTTGACTAAATGCGGGTTGATAAACTTTATTGAATTGAAAATGTTTCTTTCAATAGCAATGCGTTGATTACTCATCATGGCACGCTGAGTGGTAAAGTCAGACTGATTAAATAACGGCAGCAATGCCGATAACAGCGCGACCAGAATAACGCTCGCAACTAATACTTCGATTAATGTAAACCCTTTTTGCCTCATAGTTTTTGCAAGTCAATCTGGCCATCAAGGCGAGAAATGGCAAGCTGCCAGTGGGTTGAGGAATCAATCATAAATACAATTTCGCCACCCGTCGTTACATGATGTGGTCGGTAAACTATGGGGGTGGGCACGCTGATTTGCCAATCGGTAATGCCGGCAATGGTCATTTGATTGACCATAAAACCTTCATTTAACTCGACGGCGTTGCCCTGCTTAAGAATGGATTTAATGTCTTGAAAACTACGCAGCCAAATTTTTTCGATAGCATGGCGTTGCTGTGCACGCTCCAGCTGATTCCAAAGTTTGGGTACCGCAATACCAGAAATAACGCCAAGTAACGCCAGCACAACGAGCAATTCGATTAACGTAAAGCCTCGAATAATAGCAGGGGGGCAGTTATGGCGTCGATCTTTCATTTACTAGAATAAACCCACGTCTTGATCTTCACCTTCTCCGCCCTTAACGCCATCGCGGCCAAGTGAATAAAGCGCAAAATCGCCATTGTTTTTACGCTCATAAATGTAAGGTTTATTCCAAGGATCGATAGGCACTTCTTTCGTTAGATAGGGGCCGTTCCAGCCTCTGGCGCCATTAGGAGCAGACATTAAAGAAGCAAGCCCTTGCTCTGTGGTTGGGGCTTCGCCCACGTCTAAGCGATAAGTGTTTAAAGCAGAAGTTAACAGCTCAACCTGAGCTGCGGCTACTTTAGTTTTAGACCCGCCGACTTGCTGAAACAAGCGCGGACCCACTAAACCAGCAAGCAAAGAAATAAGCACTAATACTACGAGCATTTCAATCAGCGTAAAGCCGTTTTTTAGACGTTTCATTTTTTAACCTTTAAAAAGAAATCTCATTAACTGAAATTATACCGGAAATGATCATCACCATAATAGAGCCAATTAACCCACCCATCAAAACGATAACGGCAGGCTCCATAAGAGTGATAACACGATGTAAACCCAATTTTAAGCGGCGTTCGTAAAGCACATTAATCTCAGCGAAGCTTTGTCCTAAATTAGCACCAGATTCGCCCGTCGTTATCATTTGTAACACCATGTCAGGAAAGACTTTTAATTGTGTTAACGCGCCTGATAACGAGCTGCCTTGTTTGACCAGTACCACAGCATCTTCGAGGCGTTTTTTAAGCGATTGGCTGGCTAAACTTTCGGCAGAAAGTTCCACCCCTCTTACCAGCTCTACACCCGAATCTAATAGCTTTTGCATGCTACTTGAAAATTGCACTATGTCCCAAGCTAGCAATAGGCGTCGAGTCACAGGAACAAAGCTTAAGATGGAAAATAATTTGGCTTGTAAAATACCGCGATGATGAGTGTACCATAACAACACAATCGCTATCATGATGCCGACGATAATGAAATCAAAATTCAAATTAATCCAGTCGGATATGGCAATCAAACGAGCCAGTGCCGTGTCAGAGCCTTGCCCCTCAACCATACTTTTAAAGTTGGGTAATACGTAAGAAAACAAAAACAACATGATAGCGGAGCTGATAAAAAGTAAAAAAGCTGGGTACGTTAAGGCACTGCGCATTTCACTAAGCAAGTTCTCTTCTCGTTCGACGCGCTCAGCCACACTGTACAAGGCATTAGGCAAATCACCATTAGCTTCACCTAAACGCAGCATGGGTGGAATATAAGAAGGAAACACATGAGGCAGGCTCTCTATCGCATCGGATAATGATAAACCGTTCTCTAAGCTAGCAAGCACCATGGACCACGCTTTACGCAACACTTTGCTTTCAGCTACCTTACTTAGGGAAGCCACGGCTTTATCCAGTGGCATACCGCTGGCACGTAAACTGGCTAATTCGCGCAAGGCCGTTAGCAAGGCTTCACGAGAGACAGTTAATGGGATCCTTGGCAACCCACGCTTAATAACTAAAACACTCAACCCACGTTGTTCAAGGGTTTGTTTAGCATCCTCTTTGGATATGGCTTGGATCCAACCGTCAATTAAGCTGCTGTCTTTCTGTCTAGCAACATACTCAAAGTACATTTAACCTACCACGCGCATAATTTCATCAATACTGGTTTCCCCTGCGGCCGCGCGCAGCAGAGCATCTTGGCGCAGCGTGCGCATATTTTGCCGCTTGGCATAATCACGCAAACTTGAGCCTTCGATATCAAAATCCCCTAGCTCGCTATCAACCACTAAGAGTTCAAAAATAGCCAAACGGCCTTGGTAGCCAGTGTGATTACAACGATCGCAACCCGTTGCTCGCTTAAACCTAACCCCATCAGCACACAGTTGTGGCCAGCTTTGCGCCACTTGACCCCAGCCCAATTGCTCGGCTCTGCTGTGTTCAAACTCACATTCTTCACTGCAATGAGGGCAAAGGCGACGCACTAAACGTTGCGCCATAATGCCCACCACAGTGGATTTGATCAAATAATCAGGGATGCCCATGTCTTTTAAACGAATAAAGCTACTGGGTGCATCATTGGTGTGTAAGGTGGATAATACAAAGTGACCGGTTAGCGCCGATTGTACCGCAATCTGCGAGGTTTCTTGGTCACGCATTTCACCAATCAAAATAATATCGGGGTCTTGGCGCAAGGCTGATCTAAGTACGGTGGAAAAATGCAAACCAATATCGCTGTTAACCTGAATCTGAGTTAAACCAGGCATTTGATATTCAACAGGATCTTCAACCGTGATGATCTTAGTTTCCATATCATTAAGTTTGCTTAACAAGGTGTAAAGCGATGTCGTTTTACCGCTACCCGTAGGCCCCGTAACTAAGAAAATACCTTCTTTCTTGTCTGTTAACGAATTAAGGGTCAGCAAATGGTCGGCAAACATAGCGAGTTCTTTTGGCTGGCTAACGCTTTGCTGTTCGTTAACTAACAAACGCATCACAATGTTTTCACCGTAGACGGTTGGCGTTGTCGCTACCCGAATATCAATGTTTTTACCGGATAACTTAACCCGAATTCGGCCATCAAGGGGCAGGCGCTTTTCAGAAATATCTAACCCAGCCATCAGTTTAACCCGAGAAATAACCGCGGCATGCAAAGCCAAACTGGGACGCTCTACTTCTTGTAATACCCCATCAATGCGGATCCGAACCCGAAACACGCCGCGATACATTTCAAAATGAATATCAGACGCCTTGGCATCAACCGCTTGTTGGATCACACTGTTGACTAACTTGATAATGGGCGCTGAGCTGGACTCATCCCCTGCGCTGGCTTCAAGCTTCTCATGGTCAGAGCTTTCTAACATTTGCGCCAGTTTACGAAATTCATAATGGGAGGTCAGCACGGGTTGAAACTCAAACCCTAACTCTTGGCATACCGCGCCAGCAACAAATTCATCAAACACATTTTCGGTTGCAACAAACAGCCGATTCCCTTCCAGAAACAGCGGAAAGGCATTGTTTTTTTGCCACCAGGTTAAAGCTAAATTGGTTGCAATGGGTTTGAGCATATCAATATCATCTTCACCCATTTGCTTAAGTACATGGCCGAGTAAGGGTAAAGACAACTGTTGCGACAAGGCTTGCAATACTTCGGCTTCGGCACACACCCCAGATGCAACTAATATTTCACCAATTAAGCGTTTAAAGCCTTCGTTGCGTTGCAACTGCAATGCAGATTCAAGATCGGCTTCGCTAATGGTCTGCGATTGAATCAACAACTCACCAATATACATCTTATCTATACCACTCATTTATACAGTGCAAAATCATACCAAATAATCATTCAGCCTAGGGCAATACTTTTTAAGATTTCACTATAAAATATCTGAAAAAACAGGTTTTAATCTTTTAAACACCGCAAAGCCAAGCAGCATAAATAACACCGAGCTAGCAAAATAGATCCCCCAAATACCCCAGTTATCAAATGTGCCGAAAATGGCGGCATTGCGAAACGCTTCAACAGGCACAGTAAGAGGGTTGAACTGCAAAATAGGCTGGATCAACGCAGGGGCGTTTTCGAGAGAGAAAAATATCGTACTGGTAAACAGCAACACGGTAATAAACGACATCATAAATTGCTCGATATCGCGAATAAAAACCCCCAGGGCGGCAATTAACCAAGATGCACCCAGCAAAAAAATCGCCAGCGGCAATAACAGAATAGGTACCAGTAATAACTGAGGTTGCAGGGGGATTTGGTTAAATAGCATAAAAATAAACAACACCCCAATACCTATAAGTAGTTGAATTCCAGAAGAAACAAGATTAATCCAAGGTAAGATTTCCAGTGGAAACTGGATCTTAGTGACCAAGTTAACATTACCTGTGATCAATGAAACCGAGCGCGCAAATACCTCGGCAAGCCAACCGTGCAACAATAAGCCTGCAAACAGTAAGGTAGCAAAATCAACCTCAGCAGAGCCTTCGGGTACGCTCCACCTTGCCTTAAAAATATATTTAAAAACAAAGGTATAAATAGCAAGCATAAACAAAGGGTTGAGAAAGGTCCAAAATACCCCTAACACAGACCCTTTATACTTTGCGGCGATTTCGCGTTTGGCCATGGCCCAAATTAATCGGCGATGGGTAATAGGCGCAGTGATTATTTGATGCATTTATTTATCCTGCTGGTAGCTACCATCTTGTACTGCGCGCCACCAAGCTTCATTGTTTAAGTACCAATCAATGGTTTTTTCAATCCCAGTGGCAAAGGTTTCACAAGGTTCATAGCCTAGCTCAGCTTTGATTTTGTCGGTCGCTACAGCATAACGACGGTCGTGGCCAGCGCGATCGGTGACATAGGTAATTAACGATTTACTTGATTGACCATTCGCCGCAGGGGCATGAGGAAACTGCTTTGCCAGATGGGGCTGAGTTGCAAAGCGCTGATCAACTAATTCGCATAACAGGTTCACAATGTCGATATTGGTCCATTCATTTACCCCACCTATGTTGTAGGTTTCACCGACACGGCCTTGCTTGATCACCAAATCGATACCACGACAGTGATCTTCAACATATAACCAGTCACGAATTTGCAAACCATCGCCATAAATAGGTAGCGCTTTATTGTCCAAAATATTGGTTAAACAAAGGGGGATCAGTTTTTCCGGAAAGTGATAAAAACCGTAATTGTTTGAGCAATTGCTGGTTGAAACCTGCAAACCATAGGTTTCAAAATAAGCACGCACTAAATGATCCGACGCCGCTTTGCTCGCTGAGTAGGGCGAATTAGGTGCATAAGGTGTGGTTTCGGTAAACGCAGGATCATGGGGTGCTAAAGTACCGTAAACTTCATCGGTACTGACATGATGAAAGCGATGGGGCAGTGGCTTAGCAGGATCGGCAAGCCAAACATTTCTAGCCGCTTTAAGCAGTGCATGAGTGCCCATAATATTGGTTTCTAAAAATGCGTCAGGGCCGGTAATTGAGCGATCAACATGAGATTCCGCGGCAAAATGCACTAAGGTGTCTATCTTGTGCTCGCGTAATAAGTACTCAACTAATTCCTGATTATTAATGCTGGCCTTCACAAAGTGAAAGCGAGGATGGTCGGCTAGGCTAGCCAAATTTTGCATATTACCAGCATAAGTGAGTGCGTCTAATACGGTCACTTCATCTTGCGGGTATTGGTTTAGCCAGTAGTGAACAAAGTTTGCGCCGATAAAGCCCGCGCCGCCAGTGATTAAAATTCGATTCATGTTCTACTCATATTTATAACTAAGGATGCAGTGATACTCGATACAGGCAAGGGCCAAGATCAGCGAAACTTTGGCGCATCACTAAAAAGTAAACCTGCTTGATCTTTTGCTGAAAGCTCAGGTGGCTGCTGATTAACCAAAGGCCAGTCTATAGCCAAGGTGGGATCGTTCCACAACACCGAGATTTCGCTTGCTGGATGATAATAATCAGTGCACTTATAAACAAACTCTGCACTGTCTGACAGCACATAAAAACCATGGGCAAAGCCAGGTGGTACCCAAAGCTGGCGTTTATTGTCTGCCGACAAAATTACGCCAACCGCTTCCCCAAAACTTGGCGAGCTTTCACGCATATCAACCGCCACATCAAACACACTGCCGGCCACCACGCGTACCAATTTGCCTTGGGTATGCTGGGTTTGATAGTGCAAGCCACGTAAAATGCCCTGCTTAGACTTACTGTGGTTATCTTGTACAAAGGTCACATTGGCCACATCTTGCTGGAAGCGGGCAAGCTGAAAGGTCTCCATAAAAAAACCGCGCTCATCACCAAACACGGTGGGCTCGATAATTTTTACATCATTAATCGCGGTATTAATAATTTTCATGGCTGATACCTTGTTCTTCTAAAATGGTAAGCAAATATTGGCCATAACCACTTTTAACCAAGGGGCGAGCCAGTAAAGCGAGCTGTTTTGCATCTATGTAGCCCATCCGGTAGGCCGCCTCTTCAGGGCAAGATACCTTTAGCCCTTGGCGTTTTTCGATGACGCGAATAAAGTTAGCCGCATCGAGTAGTGAGTCGTGCGTACCTGTATCAAGCCAGGCCGTGCCGCGCCCTAGTAGTTCTACATTTAATTGGCCAGCTTGCAAATAAAGGTTATTAATATCGGTGATTTCTAACTCACCGCGATGCGAAGGCGTGATTTGCTTTGCGTACTCCACTACCTGATTGTCATAGAAATACAAACCAGTGACGGCATATTTAGATTTAGGCTTGGCGGGCTTTTCTTCAATGCTTAATGCTTTACCGTTAGCATCAAAATCAACCACCCCATAACGCTCAGGATCTTGTACATAATAGCCAAACACAGTGGCCCCGTGTTCGCGTTGCGCGGCTTGTTGTAGCGTGTCGGCCAAACCATGGCCGTAAAATATATTATCGCCCAACACTAAACAGACACTGCTATCCCCTATAAACTGCTCGCCAATAATAAAGGCCTGGGCTAGGCCATCGGGGCTGGGCTGTTCGGCATAACTTAACTGAATCCCCCACTGCTCACCGTTACCAAACAAGGTCTGATACAGAGCTTTGTCTTGCGGGGTTGAAATGATTAACACCTCTTTAATGCCTGCTAGCATCAAGGTAGTCAATGGGTAATAAATCATTGGTTTATCGTAAACGGGCAGAAGCTGTTTGTTTGAAGCTAAGGTGACAGGGTGAAGACGTGAGCCGGTGCCGCCAGCTAAGATAATTCCTTTCATTGTTATAAACTACCTTTTTTGTATGGCCAGCATCGCTGGCTAGCTTAACAACAGTGGCCCAAAAATAGTGGCGATATTGCAAGCAAAAAACCTTGCTTGGCTTACGTTATATAGAGTAAAGGTTAAGCCGGAGCTAGGCGAGTTATCATAAAGAGTGGCGATTTTAGCTTGTCAAGACAGCGATTAAAAGGGCAGGGTACGTTTTTATTAACATGACCACAGGCCTACTCACTTCATAAATGTGAAGAAGCCTTAGCGAGGCTGAATAATATAGGCATCGAGACTGTTAGCTACAGCTTGCTTGGTTTGATTGGACATAATGTTTGCTGTGGCAAAAGAGGCGGTAATCTTACCAAGATAAGCTTCACCCACCAAGGTGTAAGCAATTACTCTACGATAGAGCGATAAATAATCGAATTGTGCAGGTGTGGTTGCTTTTTGAACAATTGATGATAATTTGGTTGCTAAGGTGGCGTGAGTCGGTAAAAATTAGCGATCTAGGTTGTGTTTTATTGATGATTAACCGTTTTTTTTGATTCTTCGTTTGACAGTTAAGCGGTTTAGCATAAAAATATCGTTGCGCGCTTTGGTGCGAATTCAGTTTAGTGGTATTTTATATTGCTAGCTAAGTTTGATGCAATTTGCATCAAGGTATATAAAGAATAGACTTAGCTTTATTCTTAGGATCCAAAAAAAACTTTTTTCTAAAAGGAAATTAACAATGTTTCAAAAGAAACTGATTGCTGCAGCAATCCTTGCAACTGTTACCGCTGCGCCTGCTATGGCAGTAGACCTAAATGGCGGCCTAGGTAACACCGTAACAGATATCGCTTCTGTAACTAAAGATGAAGTACTAGCACTATCAACTTACCAAGACGTTATCACAATGACTCTTGAAGCTGGTGAAGACCTAGATGCAGCTGGTGTTATCATTGTTGAAATCAAGGGCCCAGCAGAATTTAACCCAGCTGACGTTAAAAACTTCCTAACCGCTGGCGCTACAGACTACAACATCGCAGTTTCTAACGCTGGTCAAGGTGTTGGTCCTGCAGTTTCATCTTTAATCGCTGACGTTGAAAAAGTATTCCAAACGGACACCGATGGTCCAACAACTTGGTTACGTCACGAACTTGATTTAAACAACAAGCGTCTACGTATTTATGCAGCTAATGCAGCTACAACTGCGGATAGCTTCCAATTTAACTTCGCAGCTGGTAACCAACTATTTAAAGTTGACCCAGGTTTCTCAAGCGATGTTAAACTAGCGTTCGGTGCACTTCTAAACGCATCTTACACAGCGGATCCAAAACAATCTGATCCTATCTTCTCTCCTGTGCCACTATTTAGCCTAGGCTACGATGCAATATGTGATGCAGACGAAGACGGTGAAACTGCGTTAGCACTAGTTTCAAGTGGCTTTAAAGAGCTTCAAGCTGCTGCACCTAATGTAACAATTAATTCTGTTACTCAAGGCTGTATCCAAATCACCAACAATACAACTAACCAAGTTATCCAAGCACCACAAATTGAGCTAGCGATTGAAGGTGACTTCACTGCAACTGCTCCATTAGCAGGTGGCTGGACATTAAACCAAGAAGGCACTGTAGCTACTGCAGTTCTTGATGGCTCAGGTTACGCTAACGTTGGTACCATCGAAGGTGGCGACACTGAAGCGGTAAATACTTTTGTACTACCATTCACTGGTGATGACGCAATCCAAGCTGGCTCTTACAAGCTAACTGCAAGCGTTATCGATTCAAGCGCAACTTACAACCTGTTTGAGCGTTCAATCCTAGACATCATCACTATCGAGCGTGATGGTATGAAGTTTGACACCATCACTACTGGTACTACTTCTTCTAACCAAATCTACATCCGTGACGTATCTAAAGTTCTTCCACCAGAAGGCGGTAAGATCTTTGTTACTATCACTGAATACGCTCAACACGGTGTAAACGGTGCTGGTGAAGGTACTGACCTTGTAGTGCGTAAAGCGCTAACTACTACTCTACCTAGCGGTGGTGCGGTAACACTTGACCCACGTCTAGTTCAAGAAGACCTAGGTGTGACTGTAACTGAAGGCCGCCAAGCTCGCTTCCTATTTGAAGTTGAGACTAACCAAGGTGAAGTTGCAATCAAGAAACAAGTATCTGGTGTGGGTGTAGACATCCAAAACGGTACTCGTGGCGTTGAGACGCAAAAAGACGGTAACCTAGTTGATTTCACTCTTTAATTAAGAGCGTAACTAACAAGCTTTAAAGAGGCGCTTAGCGCCTCTTTTTTTGTTTGATGAAAGCGGTTTTTGCTTTATTGCCATTAAGCTTAATCGCCCAGGGCACGGCCAGACTAACATGCCCCTCGCGCTGGTATCGCAGCTTGCTGCTTGAAAATAGTGTTGAGCACTGCAGTTTAAATAGCATAAATAAACGCGCCTTTGGTGATTATCACCATTAATAAAAGCGATGCTTTACATTATCAATCCAGTGACGATGGAGCTGTTTGGCTTTTAATTCATTGAAATTAGAATTATCAGCCCGTGGTTATATATCTTATCTTTATAAAACATTCCTAAATTAATAAATCCCTCTTGATGGGAGGGTTGTGCTTTTTTCTTCGGCTTGCTTTTGACATAATACGCCTTTTAGTTTTTGGGTAACTTTGAGTGAGCATTCGCGTTAGTAATGTATCAAAATCATTTTTGATGTTTGATAACCCGCTGCAAGTGATAAAAGAAAAAGTCTTTGGCCACACTAAGGTGCCACGCTTTCAGGCCTTAACTAATATTTCATTTAGTGCAGAACAAGGGGAAACCTTAGGGATTGTTGGCCATAATGGCTCGGGCAAATCCACCCTATTGCAAATTATTACCGGTGTGATGCGCCCCGACCAAGGTGAAGTGGCGGTGGATGGGCGTATTGCCGCCTTGCTGGAATTGGGCTCAGGCTTTAACCCTGAGTTTACTGGCCGCGAAAATGTGTTTTTTAATGCCTCCTTGCTGGGCTTAACCGAAGCTGAAATCCGCGCTAAGTTGGATGATATTTTGGCCTTTTCGGCTATTGGTGAATTTATTGATAGGCCAGTTAAAACCTATTCCAGCGGTATGATGTTGCGCTTGGCATTTTCGGTCATTATTAATACCGATCCTGATGTGTTAATTGTGGATGAGGCACTGGCCGTGGGGGACGATGCATTTCAGCGTAAATGTCACGCCCGTATCAAGCAATTACAATCACAAGGCGTTACTTTGTTGTTTGTGTCACACTCCGCGGGGCAAGTTATTGATCTATGCGATCGCGCCATTTTGCTTGATAAAGGTGAAATGCTAATGACGGGCAGCCCAAAAGACGTGGTGCATAATTATCATAAATTGCTTCACATGACAGGGGCTGAGCGTGATGAGTTTCGCCAGCGCATTATCGCCGGCGATATAAGCTGTGAGCCTGTGCTACTAACCAAAGATGATGACGATGACAGTGGCAAGCTGGACGAAAATTTAGTGCCTAGCTCAACGGTTTGGTATCAATCAAATGGTGCCTTGATTCAACACCCACTATTGCGCAACACCGCGGGGCAGCGGGTAAATTTGCTACAGTCTGGTCATTATTACGATTATTGCTTTCAAGTGACATTTGCCCAAGACGCCTTTGAAGTGGGTTTTGGCATGTTGATTAAAACCGTTGAAGGGGCTGAGCTGGCTGGTGCAACGACAACGCGCAATCATCAAAAGCGCCTTGCATTTGTGGCAAAAGGGCAGGTGATTCAAGTGCGTTTTCGGTTTCCTTGTTTATTGCGCAACGGCACCTATTTTTTAAACTGCGGCTGCTCGGCGTTAGTCAACGGCGAACGCCAGTTTTTACACCGGGGTGTTGATGCTGCCATGTTTAGTGTGATTGAAGAAAACCCTGATACCACAGGGTTAATTGATTTTGGTATGGAACTGCACGCAGAGGTAGTGAATGAAGCCTAACCTTTACATTGTAGGCGGGCAAAAATGCGGTACCACCGCGCTAGCGAGTTTTTTACAACAGCACCCTGATATTTGCTTGGTACAGGGTAAAGAAGCGCATATTTTTGATTCTCCCGCGCATTTAACCAGTGATGATGCGGCATTAGTGAATGCCTATAAGGCATTGTTGCCTCACTATCAAGGTGAGAAGTACCTATGTGATGCGACACCTATATATTGCTACTTGCCAGGCATTATTGCCCGGTTAGCGGCGTTTTCACCACAAGCTAAGGTGATTATGCTGGTGCGAGATCCGGTTGATCGCGCGATATCGCAATACCAAATGGAACACGGTCGCGGCCATGAGCCTCGTTCGCTGCTAGGTGCTTTTTTAGCTGAGCCTACACGGTTAAAACAAGCAAGTGATAAGTGGGCGCTCGGCTCTCCTTGGCGCATCCATTCCTACTTAGACCGAGGCCGTTTTAGTGATCAGCTAGCCATTATCAAACAACATTTTAAGCCTGAGCAGGTGCTTGTTTTACATAATGATGATTTGCGTCATCAGCACCAAGCCACGTTAGCTAGGGTGTTTAATTTTCTTGAACTTGCTAATCATGACGTTCCACCGCAAGAAGTGTTTGCGGGCCAAAAGAAAAATATGGGACTGTTGGACCGCTTAGCGGTGGTGTATGCGCGATTAAAATTACGTAGAAGCATATGTTTAACAGAAGAATATAGAACTTTTTGAAAAAAATAATGTTATTCAATGTGTGATAGTTATTATTAAGATAACAAGTTGTTTAACGCAATGCGAGCAAAGCGTTAGTAACTATCATGTTCAACTTAGATTTAGCAGTGGCTGAGAAAATAGATTTCAAAGTATTGTAAGTGGGAAGAATGATTAATAAGTCAGTGGTTGTCGTTTTAGGAATGCATCGTTCTGGTACCAGTGCTGTTGCAGAGTTGCTATCATCCTTTGGTGTGGATTTTGGACAAAATTTAATTCCAGCCGCGCAAGATAATAAAAGAGGTTTTTGGGAAGATCGTGATTTTGTAGAGATTAACGAAAGACTTTTGGCCGAACTTGGTACTAAATGGAGCGGATTGGCTACTTTAAGCAACCCTGTTAGCGAAGAGCTAACGACGCGGGCTTGTGCCTTTTTCAAGACAAAAAAATCGGATTCAAAATATATTGGCTTGAAAGATCCAAGACATTGCCGTTTGGTTCACTTCTGGCATGATATATTTGTTAGCGAAAATGCAGATGTAAAATATATTTATGCTATCAGGCATCCTAATGCTGTTGTCAGTTCACTTGTGAAACGCAATGGCTACAGTGAAACCCAAGCATATTTACTTTGGATGTCATATGTTTTAGATAGTTACAGAAATATTGAAGAATATGATTACTATGTATTGAATTACGAAGAACTGTTAAAAGATACGAAAAAGATTGAAAATCAGGTTAAGCATTATTTAGGTATCGAAAGCGTTACTGACTCAGATGTTATTGACTCTAGCTTATCAAATTACTCGGGCGATGAAAGTAATAATGCAATTGGCATGGCAAGTTTAGCGGAGAAAATTTTTCAGCTAGTGCTATCTGATGATCGAGAAAGTAAGTTATGGGATGAGGTTTGCTCGGAGTACGATAGGCTGTATGAGCAATTTAGTTGGCATGATGCGACAATCAATAAGCTTGCTTTAGAGCTTGAAGAGTCTATTAGCTTTTCAAGCCGAATAAATAATGATGTACTTGAACTTGTTAATAAAAATAGTGAGCTTTGTTCAGAGATCGAACAACACAAGTTATTCAGCGAGCATTTGTCAAGTGATTTGAACTCTTTGAAAGATGAACTTGGTGCTGAAATTGATAAACACAAAATATTTAATGAGCATTTGGTTAATGATATAGATGTTTTGAATGAACAGAATCTAGCATTAGCTAATGAAGTCAAATCTCATAAAGAATTTCGTGAAAAGCTATCTATAGATATAAAAAATTTGAATGAAGTGATTTCAGGCTTGGAATCAGATATTGAAGTTAAGAATGATGAGATCGAGTGGTTAACTGTTGACCGAGAGCAACGCATATCAATAATGGATGGTATGACAGCATCTAAATCATGGCGTTATACCGCACCATTTAGAAATGCTCGACGTTATGTGACTTCTTTTTCTATCACTTTAAAAGGGAAGTTGATCAACTCGGGTTTAATAAAGTATTTACGAAGATTCAAGTTGATCAAGCAAAAGTTGTCACTATATATTTCTCAACTTCCAGATAGTAGGCAGAATCTACTCTATTCATCAGGCGTGACCAAAAATAGACATGACTTATTGTTCTCTGATGAGCATCGTGCCATTGCAAATAAGTCATCTAGTAGTGAAAAACTACCAGAAATTTCTATAAGTGTTGTTACTTATAATAATGGTCGTTGGTTTGGCAAGTTTTTATCAAGCCTTTTAGCGCAGCAGTATCCTATTAATCTCATCCACTTACACTTCGTTGATAATGGTTCTACTGATGATACTGTCTGTAAATTAAATGAAGCTAAATCAGCTGATCATGGTTTTGCTTCCTTTAACGTTTATGAGAGAGAAAATTTAGGCTTTGGCGCAGGTCATGATTATGCTTTTTCGCAAACCAATACGGAACTCGTATTAATCAGCAACATTGATTTAGAATTTGAGTATGACTCTTTGGTTGAAGTTGTATCATTCGCAACTTCTGACGCTGAAGATGTGGCTTGCTGGGAATTAAGACAAGCGCCTTACGAACACCCCAAATTTTACGATCCACTTACTTTTGAAACAGCTTGGTGTTCTCATGCTTGCATACTTGTTAGAAGGTCTGCCTATTTTAATGTTGGCGGTTATGAAGAAAAAATATTCATGTATGGTGAAGATGTTGAGTTATCCTATCGCTTCCGCTCATTGGGATACCGAATAAAATTCATTCCATCCGCGCTTGTGCATCACTACACATATGAGGAGGCTGGTGAAGTTAAGCCCCTCCAATTTTCAGGCAGTACTTTAGCAAATAGCTATTTACGATTAAGGTATGGAAATTTCTACGATAAACTCGCCATCATTCCGTTACAGTTGGCGCTATATTTAAGAGGGAATAGTGTCCCGAATTGTCGTGACTTGGTAAAACGTAACATTGGTTTAATCTTTAAAAATGCCCCCCATTTTTTGAAAACTATCGCACTTAAGCATACTTATTTTCCATTTCGTGGTTTTGACTACGAAATGATAAGAGAAGGTGCCTTCTATGAACTTAAAACAGAGGTGCGAAAGACAGAGTCCTTGCCATTGGTTACTATCATCACGCGAACTTATCGCGGTCGTGAGTTCTTACTTAAAGAATGTATTGCCTCAGTTATTAACCAAACCTATCCGAATATTCAACATATCATTGTTGAAGATGGTGGGGATACAATGGCTAGTCTTGTCGGGAGAGTCAAAGAAGCTTATCCGAGTATTAATATCGAATTTTATGGTTTTGAAAAGAAAGGTCGTTCGTATACAGGTAATCAAGGCCTAGCTAAGTCCAAAGGTAAGTATTGCCTTTTCCTTGATGATGATGACCTGCTATTTCCTGATCATGTTGAAACCTTGGCTTATGAATTACTTTCAAATTCAAAAATCGGAGCTGCGTATTCATTAGCTTGGGCTGTTTCAACAGACGTTAACAAAGAAGATAGTACTTATACTGAATATAACCATTTTACTTTACCATTGTTTTATCAAGAATTTTCACGAGAAGTACTACTAAAGCACAACTATATTCCAATTCAAGCAATTCTCTTTAAACGAAGCCTTTTTGAGGAGGTTGGTGGTTTTGAAGAAGATATGGACTATTTGGAAGACTGGAATCTTTGGACTAAGTATGGCCTTATCAGTGAGTTTAAGTTTGTTCCAAAAACAACTTCAATGTACCGAATACCTAACTCTCAACAGCAAAGTGAGGAACGGTCAGCCTTACTTGATAGTGCATATGAAACTGCTATTTCAAAGCAGAAAGAGATGAAGGTTGTTGCTTAGTGTTTGTGCTATCAGTTGTATTTAAATTGTCTTTTCAAGCTGCTATTTAATTCACTAGCCGATTTAACAGTTTAATCTTTTACCTGTTAAATCGGCTTTCATTCTGGACTTAATTATAACACTCATTGCTTAAAAAACATTCATGCGTTTGCCCTGACTGTGGAATGACGATCTATCCTGCCATATCTGTCTTCAAAGCGCACTATGTCATCTTCGCCCAAGTAAGAGCCTGATTGCACTTCAATCAGCTCTAATGGCACCTTGCCTGGGTTTTCCAGCGCATGGATTACCCCGACTGGAATATAAGTCGATTGGTTTTCAGTCAGCAACAGTTCTTTATCACCGTTGGTCACCTTGGCAGTGCCTGTTACCACAATCCAATGCTCGGCGCGGTGGTGGTGCATTTGAATCGATAATTTCTCACCCGGTTTCACCGTAATACGTTTTACTTGGAAGCGGTCGCCATTATCAATTGAGTCGTATTTACCCCAAGGGCGATACACTTCACGATGATGCTGCCACTCGCTGCGTGTTTCAGCTTTTAGTTTCTCGACGATTTTTTTAACTTGTTGCACTTCAGACTGTTTCGCTACCAAAATTGCATCTTTGGTTTCAACGACAACCACATCATCTAATCCAATGGTAGTGACGAGTTTTTCAGAAGCATGGACATAGGTGTTGCGGGTATCAACATTAATCACATCACCACGACAAGCGTTGCCATGTTCATCTTTATCAGACACCTCCCAAAGTGCTGACCAGCTGCCGACATCACTCCAGCCGCAATCCATTGGCACCACTACGGCTTGGGTGGTTTTTTCCATTACTGCGTAATCGATGGAATCATCGGGGCACGCTTCAAACGCCGCTTTATCAACACGAATAAAATCTAAATCGGCTTGCGTGACCGCCATCGCTTGCTCACACGCAGCTAACATATCTGGGCGATGGGCTTTTAGCTCAGCTAAGTAGGTGCTGGCTTTAAATAAGAACATGCCGCTGTTCCAGTAGTATTCACCAGATGTTAGGTACTCTTGCGCCGTGGCTAAATTTGGCTTTTCAACAAACTGCGCCACGCTAAAGCCTGCATTATCACCTTGCACCTCACCGCGCTTGATATAGCCATAGCCGGTTTCTGGAGTGGTTGGCACGATACCAAAGGTCACAAGCTTATTAGCCTGTGCAAACGGCACGGCTTGCTCAACCGAAGAGCAAAAGGCTGCTTCGTCTTTAATCACATGGTCAGCCGCTAACACTAAAAGCAGTGGGTCATCGCCATTCTTTAACGCTTGCATAGCAGCTAGCGCAATAGCAGGCGCTGTATTACGGCCAACGGGCTCTAAAATAATGCCGCTGGTTTTAATCGCATTAGCTCGAAATTGCTCAGCAACCGAAAAACGATGCTCTTCATTACAAATAACCAAGGCAGGTGCATGCTCAATCCCTTTCAAGCGCAGCGCCGTGGTTTGTAGCATGGAGTGGTTACCGATTAAAGTTAAAAACTGCTTGGGGAAACGTTGGCGCGATAATGGCCATAAGCGTGAGCCAGATCCGCCAGCCATGATTACAGGTAAAAGCATCAAAGCTCCTCAGTGAACAATGTTGTTAATATGAAGCAAAGATAACCGCTATCAAATACAACCGTTCTAATACAGAAACAAAAAAGATTGAAATGATAACGCAAGCCACTACTTTCTAAACATACCTTGATTAGCTACAAACCAGTCGTAAGTTAACGTTAACCCTTCTTCTAATGTAATGGTAGCGCTCCAACCAAGGGCTTTTAAACATGATACATCCATTAACTTACGCGGTGCACCGTCCGGCTTGGTAATATCGAACTCGATTTCACCGCTAAAGCCCACCACTTTCGCTACCGTTTCAACTAATTCGCGAATAGTGCAATCAACGCCAGTACCCACATTGATATGACTCAACATAGGCTCAGTATTGGCTTCGTATGTCGTCTGGTCTAAATTCATGACATAGATAGAGGCCGCCGCCATATCATCCACATGCAAAAATTCACGCATTGGTTTACCTGAGCCCCACGCCACCACCTTTGCATCATCATTAAGCTTGGCTTCGTGAAAACGGCGCAATAATGCCGGTATAACGTGCGAGTTTTCTGGGTGAAAGTTATCATTCTCACCGTATAAGTTGGTTGGCATCACTGAGCGGTAATTGCGACCGTACTGGCGATTATAAGACTCGCACATTTTAATGCCGGCAATTTTGGCGATAGCGTAAGGCTCATTGGTTGGCTCTAATGTGCCTGTCAACAAGGCGCGTTCGGTCATTGGTTGCTCAGCCAGCTTAGGGTAAATACATGACGAGCCCAAAAACAATAAATCTTGTACGCCCGCTAAATGTGCACTGTGAATGATATTGTTCTGGATGGTGAGGTTTTCATAAATGAATTCAGCGGGGTACGTATTGTTCGCCACAATCCCTCCAACCTTGGCTGCAGCAAGATAAACTTGGTCGATTTGCTCAGCGTCAAAAAAGGCGCGCACAGCCTGCTGGTCAAGTAAATCAAGCTCGCTGCGATTACGAGTAACAACGTGAACGTCACTGCTTCCCTGCAATTGGCGAACAATGGCTGAGCCAACCATGCCATTGTGACCCGCTACAAATATCTTTTTCATGGGCAAAACCTATTCTCTTTCCAAACGAAAAACTGGCATCGATCAGCTCTTTGTAAACGCCACTTAACTTAACTAATTACTCAGCTGACACGCTAACGTCGTAACCATGACTTTTTAAAATAGCGTGTTGTTTGGCCTTACTTAAATCGTTTTGAACCATTTCTGCACACATTTCTTCAACGGTAATTTGCGGCTCCCAGCCTAGTTTTTGTTTCGCTTTAGAAGGGTCGCCAAGTAGCGTCTCAACTTCAGCCGGACGGAAATAACGCGGGTCAACCTTAACAATCACATCACCAACGCTAAGCGCTGGCGCGTTGTCACCTTCAATCGCCACAACGGTTGCGATTTCATCCAATCCTTCACCGCTAAACTCTAACGTCACACCCAGCTCAGCTGCAGACATACGCACAAACTCACGTACCGTGATTTGTTTACCGGTAGCGATAACAAAATCCTCTGCCACATCTTGTTGCAACATCATCCATTGCATGCGCACGTAATCTTTGGCGTGACCCCAATCACGCAGCGCATCCATGTTACCTAGGTATAAGCACTTTTCTAACCCTTGCGAAATATTCGCTAATGCGCGGGTGATTTTACGCGTAACAAAGGTTTCACCGCGACGAGGCGATTCATGGTTAAACAAAATGCCGTTACACGCATACATACCGTAAGATTCACGGTAGTTCACCACTATCCAGTATGCGTACATTTTGGCAACCGCATACGGCGAGCGAGGGTGAAACGGGGTGGTTTCTTTTTGCGGGATTTCTTGCACTTCACCGTAAAGTTCAGAAGTCGATGCTTGGTAAAATTTGGTTTTCTTTTCCATGCCTAAAAAGCGAATTGCTTCTAACAGGCGCAATGTACCAATGGCATCAACATCTGCCGTGTACTCAGGTGCTTCAAACGAAACCGCAACATGAGACTGAGCGCCTAAGTTATACACTTCATCGGGTTGAACATCACTAAGTATACGGGTTAAGTTCGATGTATCCGTTAAATCACCGTAATGAAGGAAAAGCTGTGGATCAGACTCGTGACGATCTTGATATATATGGTCGATACGTTCTGTGTTAAACGAAGATGCACGACGCTTTATACCATGTACTTCATACCCTTTTTCTAATAAAAACTCGGCAAGGTAAGAGCCATCTTGACCTGTGATACCCGTTATTAAAGCAATTTTTTTATTCACGTCAGATTTACTCCGTTTATTGCATAAGTTCTTTATATACTTGCAGGGTTTCAATGTAGCACTTATCCCAGGAGAAAAGTTTAGCTTGCTCAAAGCCTGCATGCATTAGGCTCTCTCGTCTACTGGCTACGGATTTCAGCGCGTCGACAAACAGATCTGTATCGGCTTTTGGAGTTAATACTGCTGCATCACCAGCAACTTCAGGTATTGACGATACGTTAACTGCGATTACCGGACATCCAGCCCTCATCGCTTCTAATATCGGAATACCAAACCCTTCATAGCTTGAAGGATATAACAATGCATACGCACGATTATACGCTACATTAAGATCGTTATCGCTTAAACGCCCTAACCATTGATATCGTCCGGGTAAATGATGTTCCAATAAGCGCGTTTCATTTTTACTCAGCATACCACCACCAACTATACTGAGGCTTAAATCAGGAATTTTGGCAACTGCTTCTACAGCGAGGGAGAAGTTTTTATATCCAGCTCTTGCACCCACGAATAATACCTCATTAGTCCTTTCTCTGAGGTTGAGTGGTGAATATATTTCTGAAACACCGTTATAGATTACTCGAACTTTAGAAGCCTCGATAGGGCAATAATGAAACAAATCATTGGCTGTATTCTGAGATACGCAAATAACAATATCACTACGTAGGATAGCGCGATATTTTTGCCAACAATGTATCCACTTGGCAGGCCCTTTTATAAACTTTTCATAAGTGAAGTCATGAACCGTATTTACCAGCTTAATTTCTTTATTATTTGATACACGATAGTAAGAAGAATGAAGAACACCTTTTTTACTATTTATTTTTACACTTCTATATCTTTCTAGCCACTTTAACGGGCGTTCAAAAATAGACGTTTTATCATTTTTTTCATTCAAGAAAGTGACTTTGATATTTTCTTTGGATAGCCTAGATGTTAGCTCGTTAAAATAAACCGATATGCCACCATGAGACTGTAATTTATTAATTATCAGATCAATGTAAATCATGAGAACTCTTGTAAGTAAATAGTAAACATCGTTTTTACCATGGCAATCGCATGAATTTTTCAGAGATGAGTGGTTTATTATTATACGAAAATCTGTAATAAGAATGCGGAAGTTAAGACGTTATGGTGATTTCACGGCGTTTTGTATAAGAAAATCTCATTTTTCCGTCTAAATTTTTTACATTCATGCGGTCACTATGTAGTTTTTACCTTGTCATTAAAGCTAGAAGTATTCACTTGTAAAAAATACCAACGATGATTTCACGTAAAACTCTGTAAGTGTAGTAAGCATAATCTTTCCAGTTAAGGGGTAAATGCTCGCTTCCCGCTTTCAATGAAAACAACAATGACTTAACTCTTTTCACATCGGAGACTCCACCCGCCTGATAATATGCAATAACCTCATCAACTCTATTAAATTCAAATCCTTTACTGTATAACCGGCATATGAGTTCATAATCACCTGCTGAGCCATAATCAAATGAAAAAGGATTATCTATAAGAGTACTGCGTCGAAAAAACATACTCTGGTGTGAACAAACCATGCCTTTATTTAAATGCTCAATCGCTTTTGCAGTTTGTAGGCCATTTACTCGTCTAGCTCCAATAACCCAATGATTCCCATATAAAACATCAGAGCTACATAAAGTAGATATGCATTTTGAAACAGCATTTGGCGTAAAAAATAGATCGCCCGCATTCATGAAAATGACATAGTCGCCAGTAGCAAGCTTTACGCCTTTATTCATAGCATCGTAGATCCCTTTATCTTTCTCAGAAATCCACTTATCTATAACGTTATTGTTAGAAGATAAAATATCAACAGTCCCATCACTAGAACCCCCGTCAACTACAATAAACTCAATATGAGGGTAATCTTGATTGGCAACGGATTCTATCGTAGATTGAATATCTTGCCTTCCATTATAAACAACGGTAATAACACTGATTTTATTTATCACAACAGTTCTTATTCTATTTTATACTTTGATATAATTCATTGTATTTTTTTACAATGTTAGTTTCATCTCTACTTTTAGCACTCTTTATTGCAATACTTTCCCTATCGTATTCTTTCGTTAAAGCGATACTTATTGCTTCAGAAAGCGCTTCGTGGGTGATTTCCTTACTGACTTCTCCCATGCAAGGATCATGAATTAAATCCAACATCCCCCCTGTATTAAAGGTGACACATGGGGTTCCGCATGCTAAAGACTCAACTAAGGTATTAGGTAAATTATCCTGTAATGAAGGGGCGATAAAAATATCAGCTGCATTGTAAAGCAGGATGAGGCTAATATCATCATGCATCGTTCCCATATAGCGAGCTTGAATGCCTGTAAGGGATTCGGCGTCACCATTGCTTGCTCCGAAAATGACCAATTCTACATTTTCGGTTTTACCTTCTGCTGTCAGCTGCTGTAAAGCAGGGATCAGCAAGTGATAGCCCTTTCTAGGGTCTGATGTGCTTGACATCGCACCAAATAATATCAGTTGTTTGTCAATTGGAAATTTGAGAGCCTCTCTAGCCAATTCCCTAGATAAGGGGCGGTAAAGGAGGTGATCAATGCAATTGCTAATAACACGGGTAGGCATCTTTGAAAATAGATCACTTTGCCTAACACAATCTGCCATCCAATGACTAGGTGTAACAATGTGGAATGACTTTCCTTGCCATAATTTTTGCTTGCGTTGAAATATCCACCTATCGAGATCTATTCCTTGGTGTGACGGGTGTCGACTTCCCTTGCTATAGCTGACTCTATACCGTTCTGATGGCTTATCGTCATCATAATGCTCCGCTCCGCTAAACGCCCACATATCATGTAACGTCCACACTACTGGCTGTTGTATGCGGCCTATCTCACCAATGGATAACATTTCTCCGCCAAGCCAGTGTAGGTTAATGATATCGGGGGCCAGTTTTTCTATGTCATGCAGTAACCCAGATGGGAACAAGTTAAGAGAGTGAAGCACTGGATTAGGATTTTGTTGAAGTCGTAATATATTTCGACTAAATAGTGAAGCTAATTGGGTACGAATGCGGCGAAAACCCGAGACAGCATGAACCTTCGGATCATCAGAACATTTGTTAATCACTAACATCTGGCTGTCGAGCCCTTGTTTTCGCTGAGCTTGGTGCAAGCGATAAGCTGCTCTTGCCGCTCCCCCCTCTAGATCGCTGTAGCAAATATGTAGAATTTTCAAACTTATATTTCCTTCATTTTTGTTAATAATGAAGAGGTAAAGGTAAGCTTTTCCATAGTGATTGGGGCGGCTTGTTGTGCATCCAACGAATTTTCTAAAGCATTTACAAGTTCTTCAACTTGAAGATGGCTCATCCCCAATAATGGAACCCCAAAGCATTCGGCAAGCGAGCATACCTTGCCTTTACCTAAGGTATAATCTAGTCCAACGGAGTTAACTCCCAGCCCTAAACCAAAAACAAGTGAATGAAAACGCATTGCTAACAATGCATCAGCACTTTTGAATGCCTCACAATATGACAATGGTGCCATTTCAGGCCCTAACAAGGAGTAATCTAGGGCATTTGCTAAAGTAGGTTTGAAACGGAATAAGCGTCGGTAAAACCAGCGATCGTCAGAGCCAAAATGGTTCGTACACATGGGCAGTGGATGGATCACTAAGTTGGGCCGTTTTACAACCAACTGCTCTAAAGCTTCGACGACTACCCGTTCATAATTATCACGTATAGCAAGTGCTTCAGAAAGCGGAATATGGCGAGCGTATTCTTGATAAGGAAAATCACGTAACCCAAGCAGCAGCACCTGCTGGTTTGGATCATTTATATTGCTCGGTAATTGATTGGCAATTGAGGCCAACCATGTGAAAGCAGGATCTTCTGCAACAGCATCATTTTGGGCATCAACTCCAAGTTGGAGCGCATAATCTCGTGAACGCCTATCTCGATAAACCCGAATGTCGGCTAAGTTTAAAATATTGGCAATACTGTCGTTATGCCACTCATCGCCTAGAGGGCCAACACCACAACCAGAGACAATAGTTTTAGCATTCCCCTGTTTCGCTCGTTCAAACATCACTTGCATTGGGGCTAATGAATCAATCGCCATCAATGGGCCGCCACCAAATACAACATAATCCATTTGGCTAGCTAGCCCGATACCTTCTTCAGGAGTGACTATTTGAGTATTTCGAAATTCTGGCATTTGACGACGAGTAATTTCGCTAATGTAAGTATATAAAGCAACCACTATAAAACGAGTGTTATCACCAAGTTGCAGCCTTAACGCATGCATTACCCCACCAATAATCCCCTTATCTCCTAAAGTTTCAGTACCATACCAACCACAGATTAGAACCTGTTTACTTTCACAAGAAGTTGGGGGACTATTACTTTGGGAGCGGTAAAATTGCAGTTGATTATTGTAACTATGGCGTTGACGGCGTTTATTGAGAGTAACAAAGCCTGGTACTTTACGTAATTTTTCTTTAAGGCCAAACATATCATCAATCCGAGAACGTAAAATTCGGCGATATTCAGCTGGTTTAGGTAAACCAACATAATCATGATGACAATTTGCGCATTCTTTAGAAATGATCTCAGATAAATGTTCTTGATTAGAAAAATAGGCATGCATAGGATCGCCGTCAGCTATATTACTCATCAAGGTTTTACTTTTCACTGCACAATAAGCGAGCTCCCCCTTAGATGTAATGGTGGCACCGCGGTGCTGCCAATCACAACCCGCAGCACGAGGCTTATTATAAATAATCTGTTCAATCAATGAGCGATAAAAAAATCGCTGTAGAGGGCTCGACTCATAATACTTAATAATCCCTTCTAAAAACTCAACAAGTTCATATTTTTCTTCAAATGTTAAAGCATAAGGATCCAGTAAGTTTTCGGTATATAAACGTTGATGGGGTACACCAAGGCGATACTTTACATATAGATCATTAGCGAGGCAAAACTCTAGTAATTCGCTTAAATGAAATACATTATCTCGAATTATAGTGCATCCGATTCGGATATTATCAACGTTATTAAACTTACTTAAAAACGCCAAAACTTTCTTCGCGCTATCAAAATTACCCGTTCGCCCTCTAACGCGATCGTGAATTTCGCCAAAGCCATCAAGTGAGACCATCACATCAAAGTACTTACCATGTGACTTCACTAAATTACCAACTTTTCTTATCTGTTCAACTACGTCAATATGTTTATAAGCATTTGTGATTATTGATACTTGTCTTATATTTGGAAGTGAGTTTAATGCAACTTCAACCAGCTCAATCAAATCTCCTCGTAAAGTTGGTTCACCGCCATTAAATCCAATCCCTTCCACTTTATCAAACAATTTGCTACTTAATCCTTTCCTTAAATCGTCCACATTAATATCTTGGCTCTTTTTATTCTCCCAAATGCGACACATCTGACAACGAGAATTACAGATATCAATCACAGGGAATTGAATTACAATTGGTTTTTCCAATTTAGTACTAGGTGATATAGAGTATTGAACATGTTTGAAAATTGATTTTAACTTCATGGGGTTAGATTCTTCTCTCACAAATAAAGTGATAAAGGTATACAGGAAGCAATGCGCTAGTTTTCAGCTTAAACATAGGCCTGAGCTGTGGATGAAATGCATCAAATAAGTAAAAAGCAGCACTCATACCAGCCAGTGTTGCAACTGCAGATCCAGTGACCCCATAACTTGGAATTAACAACCAATTCGTTAATGCGCTTACTGCCAAGCCGAACAAATTTCTTTGCAAGTTAAGCTTTAATTTCTTCTCAGCAACAAGCCAAGAGCCCGAAGCAATCCCCATACAAAAAAATAGCCCCGCCCAAGTGTGTAAAACAATAACATTAGCACTTTCAGCATAATCGGAGCCATATAACAAAGCCACTATCCAATCCGCTGTTAGAGTAAAAATGATGGCAATAACTAAAGACATCGTTACTAGTAGTGACATTAACAACCGAATACCGTCAAGATATTGTGAATAAGAACTTTGACGCAAACTAATCAGTTTAGGAAAAGTTGTTGCAATAATCACAGCGGGCAAAAAGTACCAAGCCTCAGTAATCCTTGTTGCAGCTGAGTAAATTCCAACACTAAGATCGCCAGATATCCACTGTAAAAAAATCATGTCAAGGCGCATAAACATAATAGCACCAAAGCCAGCTATGATTTCCGGCCAAGATTCTCGAAGTAACTGCACACCTCGCTCTAGCTTTACCCCATAAAAACTCAAATTAGCATTATTCTTTTTCACGAAAAGGTAATAAAAAAGTATAGCGACCAACGCATGCTCAAAAAGGATCAAAAAAACAAAAAAATCAATCCCGCCGTCAAGAAAAACCACCGCCAACTTCATTGCAGATGTAATAAGGAAAGCGACCGAACGACAGATGCTGATTATCTTGAAGTTTGAAGTGCCTTGCGCATAAAAATCAAAGACATCGAATGAAATAAAAAATAATGAGGAAAAAACAACGGCAGAATAGAGAAGGTGTGCAGGCCATATAGCCCATGAAAAAATAACAGCAAAAAGAAATAAAATAAGTGAAATTAGCAATCTTAAATAAAGAGCCGTAATGATGGTTGTCTTAATGAATATAATGTCTTCTAGGTGGTCTGCAACTTCACGAATAATGATTCTATTCAGGCCTAACGAATTTAATACAGATGCGATGACTAATAATGAGATAAGAAAGTTAAGTTGTCCAAACTCTGCGGGGCCTAAACTACGAGCAATTAAACTACTCAAAAGCACCCCAAGTATGAGCCTTAAAGATTTTTCTAAGCCAACCCAAAGGGTATTCCGAAATATCAAATTATTTATCATTCGCTTTATACCGTCGCTAGAGAGAAATTTTCGGGCAACTATTTATGATTAATCATACAAAGGAGGAGCTCAATACCAGAGTCACATCGTAACTTGAATGTGAACGCTAGGCTAGAAATTAAGATAAGGATAAGGATAAGGATAAGGATAAGTGCTGTTGTGTATTCTCTCGTTAGCCATGGCCAGGGCTAACACATGAATGCTTTTTGCACATTTATGCTTATCATTCTGAATGATGGCTGTAGTCGCAGCAAGCCAATGCCACGATATAGTATGAAGGCGAAATCAATAATATCGGGGGCAAAGGAGGAGCTTTGTAGGGAAAACGCATGAATGTGTTTTGAATGATGAGTGATGTTTCCTTAGACGAATAGCTGCTGCAGGACAGCGGCAGTTAGGCCATCAAGGATTGTTGCACTGCTGTTCGGATAAGAAAATGTTACTTTGATCACTAAGATTTTTATCAAAAAATTCATGCTAACACCCTGATTCAGCGAGAAACTATCTGATAGAATGCCTTAGGTATGATGGGTGATTATATAAAAATGTTCGCGTTTTTTCCAAAATGCAATGCTAAAAATGATTGGGCACCAGTTTTAGTGGTTAGAGCATATAATTGGAACATAGTTTGATGTGTTTCATGTTCTTTATTGTGAGTGGAAAACTGCCGGATCTATGTTTTTAAGCGATTACGGGGGTAAATAATTCGGTGGCTTTATGCGAGTGAGCATCATAACAGCAACATATAATAGTGCCATGACCATTTGCGATACGCTTAGATCAGTAGAGCAGCAAGCATATTCTGATATTGAGTATATTGTTGTAGATGGAGCTTCAGTTGATGGCACTTTAGAACTTGTAAAGCGTGAAAGTACAAGGGTATCAAAACTCATTTCTGAGCCTGATCTAGGTATCTATGATGCGTTAAATAAAGGTATCTTAGCAGCCACTGGAGATGTTGTCGGTTTTTTGCATTCCGATGACGAATTTGCTTCTTCTGAATCTGTTCAACAAATTGTTGATACATTCTTAGAGAGCAAAAAAGATGCAGTTTATGGTGATTTACAATATGTCTCAGCAACTAATACTGATAAGGTCATACGATATTGGAAAAGCGGTGAGTATTCACGAAATAAATTAAAGTATGGATGGATGCCACCCCATCCGACGTTTTATATGAAGCGAGAGCTATATGAAAATATGGGGGGGTTCGATTTAAGCTATAAAATTGCCGGTGACTATGATTCGTTACTTAGATATTTGTGGTCTGGTGGGGTTTCAATGTCATATTGTGAGCATGTATTGATTAAAATGAAGCAGGGTGGGGTGAGT
This sequence comes from Motilimonas thetidivivens, assembly GCF_046452435.1. Classification (NCBI taxonomy): domain Bacteria; kingdom Pseudomonadati; phylum Pseudomonadota; class Gammaproteobacteria; order Alteromonadales; genus Motilimonas; species Motilimonas thetidivivens. The sequence continues at coordinate 2,077 of NZ_JBKFDK010000012.1, read as the reverse complement.
AATCGGAGCTTAAAGAATATCTATCTAAAATCTTGTGAAGATATTCGAGCATTGAAAAGTAGTGGTTTAGCGGTCGTGCCGGCATTGTTTTGGAAGAATTTTTCAAAAATACCTCAATTTATCCGTAAAGCTTGATTTTATTTCGTGTTAAGATTTTAAGTATCTGTTTCAACTTAGATTTGATATGTCAGTGCGATAGAATTTTATTCTATTCACTCATTAGTTTTATCCTTGCAAGAGTTTTCTTGTGTTATTCTATCTTTATTTTAGTTTTTTGAGTAAACCAAATGAAAATTGCTATAGCCGGAACAGGTTACGTTGGCCTGTCTAACGCGATGTTACTCGCGCAGCATCATGAAGTGGTTGCCGTTGATATCATCGAAGAAAAAGTAAATTTATTAAACAATGGCCAATCGCCCATTGTTGACACTGAAATTTCAGATTTTTTGGCGAACAAGCAGCTTAATTTTAGTGCCACGCTTGATAAAGAGGCTGCCTATAAAGGGGCGCAATACGTGGTGATTGCTACGCCAACGGATTATGATCCTGAAACAAACTTCTTCAATACTTCTTCTGTTGAGGCGGTGATTAAAGATGTGATGGCGATAAACCCTGATGCGGTGATGGTGATTAAGTCTACGGTGCCGGTGGGTTATACGTCGCGTATTAAAGCTGAGTTCGGCTGCGATAATCTGATCTTTTCACCTGAGTTTTTACGTGAGGGTAAGGCGCTTTACGATAACTTGTATCCTTCACGGATTATTGTGGGTGAGCGCAGCGAAAGAGCCGAGATGTTCGCGGATTTGTTGGTTCAAGGGGCAATCAAAGAAAGCATAGATGTGCTGTTTACCGATTCAACCGAAGCTGAAGCGGTTAAGCTATTCTCTAACACTTATTTAGCGATGCGCGTAGCTTATTTTAATGAGCTAGATACTTACGCGGAAACCCACGGACTGGATACGCGCCAGATTATTCAAGGGGTGGGGTTAGATCCGCGTATTGGCTCACACTACAATAATCCGTCGTTTGGCTATGGTGGTTACTGTTTACCTAAAGATACCAAGCAGTTACGTGCAAATTATGCGGATGTGCCGAACAGTATTATTGGCGCGATTGTCGATTCGAATACCACGCGTAAGGATTTTATTGCCGATTCGATTATTAAGCGTAGTCCAAAGCGGGTTGGGGTTTATCGTCTTATTATGAAGGCGGGCTCTGATAACTTCCGCGCATCGAGTATCCAAGGCATTATGAAACGCATTAAGGCCAAGGGTATCGAAGTGGTGGTGTATGAGCCGGTACTTAAAGAAGATGAATTTTTCCACTCTAAGGTTTATCGTGACTTAAGTCAGTTTAAAGCCGATTGTGATGTGATTGTGTCGAACCGCATGGTGGAAGAGCTGGCTGATGTGGTGGATAAGGTTTACACCCGTGATTTGTTTGGCTCTGATTAGCCTAAATCCAATTTAACAAAATGGCCCTGCGGGGCCTTTTTGGCTTTAATCGGTTAGGAGATGTTAATAGGTTAAGTTCAGGCTTGAGGATTAAGTAACCAAGTGTCTGTGACGATATTTATATTGTCGACAAAATCGCCACTTGATAATGAGACAAGAAAAAATACTGGACTCGTTAATCGCAAAACCTTAGACTTCTTTGCCTAACATTTGCACCCGTAGCTCAGCTGGATAGAGCGTTGCCCTCCGGAGGCAAAGGCCACAGGTTCGACTCCTGTCGGGTGCGCCACGTTAGGATCATTGCTTAATGCAAACAGCGGCGGATGTAGCTCAGTTGGTAGAGCCCCGGATTGTGATTCCGGTTGTCGCGGGTTCAATCCCCGTCATTCGCCCCACTCCCCAAATGCCAACTTATTGTATTCCCCCAAACTTACATTGCATCCACTTTACTCAGCTATACTGTTAAACATGATTTTGATTTGACTGTTTACGATGTTTTTTAGAGATGAAAAGAGTTGTGACTTTGGTTAGACTCCAACCCTTATTGATTTATTTGTAACTAGTCTTTCGTCGGCTCTTCAACTGTTTAATTTGACTGTATTTAGAGTAGGTATTGTTTTTAT
>NZ_JBKFDK010000011.1:0-129764 GCF_046452435.1 Motilimonas thetidivivens | reverse complement strand
TGAAAATGAGTTTGGGGCTAACGAGTCTACTTATTGGTTGGGATTTGAGCTCTGGTGGCGTGAATATTTCCAATGGTTGGCGCTGCAATTAAAAACGGATTTATACCGCTTTCAAGGCCGTCCCGGTAAGGCGCCGTTGACCAGTTATTTTTCTGAACGCTTTGTTAAGTGGTGCTTGGGGCAGACCCCGTTTCCCCTAGTTAATGCCTGTATGAAGCAGCTCAATCAAACCGGATATATGTCTAATCGCGGCCGTCAGATAGTTGCTAGCTGCTTAGTGAATGAATTAGGTGTCGATTGGCGCTATGGGGCGGCGTATTTCCAGCAGCAACTAGCGGATCATGATGTGGCGTCCAATTGGGGTAATTGGCAATACATCGCCGGAGTGGGCGTTGATCCTAGAGGTGGACGTCATTTTAATCTTGCTAAGCAAACTCAAACATATGACCTTAATGGTGATTTTGTTGCTAAATGGCAAGGTGCTAGTGAGCTGTTGCCCCTTGATTCGGTGGATGCGGCGGATTGGCCTGTGGTTTACTCGCCCTAGGACAAAAAATTGCGCCTTAGTACGCATAAAAAAGTACCCGTAAAACGAGATCCTGAATTAATATATCCGGCAAATTTAATTTAGGAGTCGAGAACATGCCAAAGGCAAGTGAAATCAAAAAGAACATGGCTATTGAGTTCAATGGCGAAGCTTACATCGTACGTGATATTGAGCGTTCAGTACCACAAGGTCGTGCGGGTGGTAGTATCTACCGTATGCGCATGTACAGCGTGGCAACTAACCACAAAGTGGATCAGTCATTTAAAGATTCAGAAATGCTGACTTTGGCAGACTTAACCCGTCGTCCTGTGACCTTCTCTTACTCTGATGGTGACGAGTACGTGTTTATGGACAGCGAAGATTACACATCTTACAGCTTCAACAAAGAAGCCATTGCTGAAGAGCTATTGTTTATCAGCGAAGATACTCAAGGCGTACAAGCGATTATCGTAAATGATGCGCCTGTGGCAATTGATTTGCCAAGCAGTGTGGAATTAGTGATTGTTGAAACTGAGCCTTCACTAAAAGGTGGCTCTGCTACGGCGCGTACTAAGCCCGCGACTTTGTCTACTGGTCTAGTGGTACAAGTGCCTGAGCACATTGCGCAAGGCGACAAGATTAAGATTAACGTTGAAGAGCGTAAATTTACTAGCCGCGCTTAATCTCTTTGATTAACGCTTAGGTTTACCGCTTTGTCAGGCGGTAAACCTCTCTATTCGATCACCCTTTAGGTTTTTTGGTGCCACCCTGTACCGCTTTAAATCTTGGGTTACTTTTGCAAATCACATACAAGCGTCCGCGTCGTTTGACTATCTGACAATCTCGGTGGCGTTGTTTGGCTGATTTTAATGAGCTAAGTACCTGCATTATTTTTCCTTACCTGTTGATTTAGTAAAACCAAAGCGATGATTGAATTTGGCAATCCGGCCCTCTGACTTAACTAAACTTTGTTTGCCAGTATAGAAAGGATGAGATTTACTGGAAGTATCTAGGTAACAAACCGGATAGTGTTTGCCATCGGTCCACTGCATGGTTTGATCGCTTTTGTAAGTGGAACGGATCAAAAATGAGTGATTAGCTGAAGTATCGTGAAAGATAACATAGTCATAGTCGGGGTGAATATTTGCTTGCATCGTCTCTTACTTGTGTTGTTATGTTATAGCATAACAATAAAGTAAGTGATAATCATTATCAAGTGCTTTTTTGGCTTGATGTTTGCTTTAAATTTTGTGGATTTGCGGGTTTGGGGTTAAGAATGCCAACGCAGTGCCGATATATTCGGTTAAGGCCATAAGGATAAATTTATGTATAAGTATTTATTAGGGTTATTTTGCTGTAGTATCACAGCGCTGCAAGCCGCAGAAAACTATGAAGTGGTACAGCTTTATACGCAAGATGAGCTGATAGTGCTGATAAATAAAAACCAACATCTGGCCCAAGTTAAAAAAGATGAATGCCAGTTGGTACAAGATATTGAAGCTCATGCGGTTAAAGTGCGAGAGCCCGCCTATCAGTTTTTATGGGGCGATATGCTGGCTTGGGGGGTGTGTGTTGAAAAAGACCCTGAGCTAGGCGTTCACTATATGTGGGAAGCGGCAAATCAAGGCTTGCCGGCGGCACTAGAGCAGTTAGGCCGATACTATACCAAGGGCACCTTAGTGCAGCGAGATATGGCCAGAGCCTTACCTTTGTTAAGAGAATCTGCTGGATTGGGCTTTTTACCCGCGCAGTTGCAGTGGGCTCAATTATTGGTGCAAGGCGAGGGTAGTCCAAAAGATTATGAAGAGGCTTACCGCTTACTACATCATGCCATCATTGCGGATAAGAAAACGCATCAACAAGCAGCGCGCTTACTGAATCAATTGAGCCAAAAAATGCCTGCCAATGTGGTTGCCCGCGCCAAACGTATTGCCCCTTAGCTGGCCATTATTTGAAGCTAGCTTGCGGCGCTTAAGGTCAATGTCAGAGTTGGCCAAAAAAGACAGGGAGCGTCCTGCTCCCTCAATAAGGAATATATGCTTTACCTTTTAAGGTTAGTCGTTGCTAGAGCATTTTCCTGATAAATATTTTTTTAATTTTCTTGCCATTTATCCAATCCTGTTTCCTAAGAATTTTCCTACAATAAACAAGGGATTTAGATATACTGGCAGTATTCCTTTTAGGAGAAGAACCTATGTCAAACGACCCACACCAAGCGCGTGAGGCGCAAAAGTACGATAAACCCATTCCTAGCCGCGAATTTATTCTTAACTTGTTGGAAAAGTTAGGCAAGCCAGCGACCCGAGATTCTTTGTTTGAATTGCTTGAGCTTAAGACTGACGATGATTACATCGCCCTTCGACGTCGTTTGAAAGCCATGGAGCGTGATGGTCAGTTAGTCTATTGCCGTAATGCCAGTTATGCCCTACCTGAAAAGTTAGAGTTGGTTAAAGGTAAGGTGATTGGTCATAAAGATGGCTTTGGTTTTGTTAAACCGGAAGAAGGTGGCGTTGACCTATTTTTACCGCCTAAGCAAATGATGACCTTGTTTCATGGTGATTATGTCTTAGTGCAGCCTGTTAAAGTCGATGCTAAGGGACGCACCGAAGCGCGCCTTATTCGTGTGTTGGATGATAAACCGATCCAAGTAGTGGGGCGTTTCTTTCTTGAGGACGGCATTGGTTTTGTGGTGCCTGATGATAGTCGTATTGCACAAGATATTATTATTCCAAGTGAGGCGCGTAATGGGGCGCGCCACGGCCAAGTTGTGGTCACCGAAATCACCACTCGCCCTCGCATTCGTGTTAATGCCATCGGTAAAGTGACAGAAGTGCTTGGCCAAAACATGGCGCCCGGCATGGAAGTAGAAATTGCGCTGCGCACCCATGATATTCCCCATTCTTGGCCAAGTGGCATAGATAAAGAGCTACAAGCGTTTGGCGACACTGTGCCTGAGCATGCTAAAGAGGGTCGCGTTGATTTACGCAAGTTACCGCTGATTACCATCGACGGTGAAGATGCCCGCGACTTTGATGATGCCGTGTATTGTGAGAAAAAGTCCTCTGGCGGTTGGCGTTTATGGGTGGCGATTGCCGACGTGAGTTATTACGTACGCCATGGCAGCATCCTAGATAAGGAAGCGCTAAACCGAGGCAACTCGGTTTATTTCCCCGATCAAGTGGTGCCTATGTTGCCGGAAAAACTGTCTAACGGTTTATGTTCATTAAACCCGCAAGTGGATCGCTTGTGTATGGTATGTGAAATGACTATTTCGGCGGCAGGTCGGTTATCTGGCTATAAGTTTTATGAAGCGGTAATGAATTCTCATGCCCGTTTTACTTATACCAAGGTGGCCAGTATTTTGGATGGTGATGAAGCGCTTCGTGAGCAATACGCTAGTCATGTTAAGCATTTACACGAGCTGCATGATATGTATCACGCCCTGAAAAAAGCGCGCCATATTCGTGGTGGTATGGAGTTTGAAACCCAAGAAACCCGCTTTATCTTTAACTCAGAGCGTAAGATTGAGCAAATAGTGCCGCTAGTGCGCAATGATGCCCATAAGATCATTGAAGAATGTATGATCCAAGCCAACGTATCGGCGGCGCGCTACATTGAAAAGATGGAAGCCCATGCGCTATTTCGTGTGCATGAGCGCCCCGGTGAAGAAAAGCTAAATGGCTTTAGAAGCTTCCTTGCCGAGCTTGGCCTAGAGCTGCGCGGCGGAATGGAGCCTGCACCACGCGATTATGCGGATTTAGCCGATCAAATTCATGACCGCCCCGATGCTGAACTGATCCAAACCATGTTGCTACGCTCAATGAAGCAAGCCGTGTATCAAGATGAAAACGTGGGTCACTTTGGTTTAGCGCTAAAAGAATATGCCCACTTTACTTCGCCGATCCGCCGTTACCCTGACTTAATTTTGCATCGCGCAATTAAGTATCAGTTAGTTAAAGAAGTGAAAAATCCGGGTCATCGTTGGACCGATACCGGTGGTTATCATTATCTGGCCGACGATATGCCGATTTTGGGTGAACAGTGCTCCATGACCGAGCGTCGCGCCGATGATGCGACCCGAGATGTTGCCGACGCACTAAAATGTGAATACATGCAAGATCACGTCGGTGATGAAATGGTCGGTACAATTGCTGCAGTGACCAACTTTGGCTTCTTTGTGCGGTTGAATGATTTGCATATTGATGGCTTAGTGCATGTTACCTCTTTACCCGGTGATTATTATCAGTATGATGCCGGACGCCAAGTGATGCAGGGTGAGCGCACCGGACGCGTATTTAGAATTGGTGATACCCTGACGGTTAAAGTGCTGTCGGTTAATTTAGATGATAAGAAAATCGACTTTGAATTAGCCGGAGAAGAAGGCGGACGTCGCCGCTCTGGCCGCAAAGCCAAACCTACCCGCATCTCGGATGTGGATAAACTTATCGGTAATGATAACGCGCCAGCACAGCAAAAACGTAGTAAGCAGGACTTACAACCCGAGCAAGCTAGAAGCAAGAAACGCAAAGGCAAGGGCCGCTCTGGTGAGCTAGAGTTTGGTAAGCCGAAAAAGAAGAAAACCGTTAAGAAATCGAAGCAGCCAGCCAAAAATAAGAAAAAAGTGAAGAAAGCGAAATGAGTAAATCAGAATTAATCTACGGCATTCACGCTGTAGCGGCCACCTTGGAAAGCAGTCCAGAGCGCTTTATTGAAGTTTATGCGCTAAAGGGTCGCCAAGATGATCGTATGTTACCCCTTATCAGCAGCCTGCAAAAAATGGGCGTGTCGGTGCAGTTTATGCAGCGTAAAGCCTTGGACGATAAGTCTCAAGGTGGTCAGCATCAGGGCATTATTGCCCGAGTTAAGGCCGCGCCAGTATTAAATGAAGCCGATTTGGATAACATATTAAAAGCCAATGACGGCGCGGTGTTCCTGTTAATTTTAGATGGCGTAACCGACCCACATAACTTAGGTGCCTGCTTACGTAGCGCCGATGCCGCCGGTGTGCACGCCGTGGTGGTGCCAAAAGATAAATCCGCCAGCTTAACGCCAATCGTGCGTAAAGTGGCTTGTGGTGCGGCAGAAAGCGTGCCTTTGATCCAAGTGACTAACTTAGCGCGCACCTTACGTGAATTGCAAGAAGCCGGTGTTTGGCTATATGGCGCGGCAGGTGAAGCAACTCAAAGCATCTATGAGACAAAATTAACGGGCTCTGTTGGTTTAGTCATGGGCGCGGAAGGTGATGGTATGCGCAGGTTAACACGTGAGCATTGCGACGAGCTGATTAGCCTGCCAATGGCTGGTGCCGTTTCGAGTTTGAACGTGTCGGTGGCAACCGGTATTTGTTTATTTGAAGTGGTGCGCCAGCGCGGTAACTATCAAGTTAAGTAATCGCGATGGTAGTTAGCTGGCAAGTCAGTCATTTTCAGCAACTCAGTGCGCAGCAGTGGTATCAAATCGCCGCGCTGCGCATGGCTGTTTTCGTGGTAGAGCAAAACTGTCCCTACCAAGATTTAGATGGTTTAGATTGTCACCCTGATACCGTGCATTTGTGCCTTTGGCTCAATGAACCCGTTGTTGCACCCGTCGGTGGATCAAGTAATACGCGATTGATCGCTTATTTGCGTATATTAGCGCCCAATACCGCTTATCCTCAGGCTTCAATTGGTCGGGTGATTGTGGCCGCCGATGCGCGTGGGCAAGGACTTGGACATCAATTAATGCAGCAAGCCATTGAGCTGGCCAAGCAGTATTTTTCTCCTCCTTTTTATCTCAGCGCTCAAACCCATTTAGTGGCGTATTACCGCCAACATGGTTTTACCCCGCAAGGTGACGTTTACCTGGAAGATGATATTCCCCATCAAGGGATGTTGTGGGTTTAGTTTGCAGTCGATTTAGAACAAGTAACGAATATTTATTTTATTGGATAGTTCTTCTTTGACCGCACCATCAGGCACATGCTTGGTGTAGCTGTGGCTAAAGTTAAACACTAAAGATAGGTCGTTTACTATTTTGTTTTCCAATTTGCTATCGAACAAGGTAACCGTATTTTTATTGCCGGTCTCAACCGACGCATCGATATAGAATTTTAACCTATCCGTGAAAAAGTGTTGAAACTTGACTACGCTACGCACAATTGCTTCTTCTTTTCTGACTGTGTCGGTCGCATTTTCTTGTGGTTTGGCGTAACGAAAGCCTGGGCCGACTTCAAGGCTTAGCTTTTGCCGCTTCTTATCAATAAAAGTACGGCCATAACCAGTGGAATAAGTGAATTCTTTGGCATAGCTGGCAAATTTATGACGCTTTAAATCGGTGCGGACAAAGGCATAATCTTGCTTAGCAAAAGCATAATCTCCTTGCAGTTGCAGACGGCTTTTTTGGGTAAAGGCTTCGCCGTCGTCACTGGCATAGTCAAAGCTGTACTCAAGATGGCCATTGAAGGCTTCATCGGCATCATAATCCACAATCAAAACCGAGTTTAGGGCTTGGGTGGTTTTATTGCTTTTATCCAAATTCCAGCCAAACTCGATGGACGATTGCCATGGCTCAAGGGGATCTTGGTATTCGGGAGGAACGATAGCATGTGCTGTTGTGAAGCAAAACGAAGCCAATAAAAGAGCGCGCATGGATAACCTGTGGCTAATTTTTTCGCTATTTTAGAAGTCTTTACCGAGAAATAAAAGACTCCCTTGACGGCCGATTATTTCCCTTGTGTCGGCGTTGCATGAACTGTATAATCTGCGGCCTTAAATCAGTCATCATCTTTTGTTCCTTGCTTCTGACGGTGCCCGACTGAGCCGCATACAGAGGCTGATTAAACCCGTAAGGATCAAGTAAATGCGTCATTACGAAATCGTATTTATGGTTCACCCTGACCAGAGTGAACAAGTTAACGGCATGATCGAGCGTTACAGCGCGATGATCACCGACAATGGCGGTACTATTCACCGTCTAGAAGATTGGGGCCGTCGTCAATTGGCTTACCCAATCAACAAGCTACACAAAGCACACTACGTTCTATTAAATGTAGAAGCTGAACAAGCTGTAATCGACGAATTGGAAACTGCTTTCCGTTTCAACGATGCTGTGATCCGTAACATGATCATGCGTACTAAAGCTGCGATCACTGAAGTTTCTCCAATGGCGAAAGCTAAAGAAGAGCGTCAATCACGTGATTCACGTCCAGCTGTAGAATCTGCTCCAGAAGTAGAAGAAGCTGAACAGGCTGATGAAGAGTAATTTGTGTCAGAAAACTGTTTGCAACTCAGTGGCGAGTTAATTAGCTCCCCTAAGTTGACGAAAAGTCCAGCGGGAATTGTTCATTGCAAATTTAAGATGAAACATGAATCGCGGCAAACAGAAGCCAATTTCACACGCCAATGCTTTTGCATTATGCCCATAGTGGTAGCGGGCGAGATGGCAACACAGATTTCAAATCAAATAGAGAAGGGCAGTAAAATTAAAGCAAGTGGTTTTCTTGCTAGCCATAAAACCAGAAGCGGTCTTGGTGAATTAGTTTTACATGCTCAGTACATTGAGAAAATTATTTAAGGATCAGGCAAATGGCACGTTATTTCCGTCGTCGTAAGTTCTGTCGTTTCACTGCTGAAGGCGTGAGCGAAATTGATTACAAAGATGTAGCTACGCTAAAAAACTACATCACTGAAAGTGGTAAAATTGTACCTAGCCGTATTACTGGCACACGTGCAAAATACCAACGTCAGCTAGCTCGTGCTATCAAGCGCGCACGCTACCTGTCTCTTTTACCATACACTGACCTACATCAGTAAGAAGGGGAAGCAGACATGGATATTATTCTATTAGACAAAGTGGCTAACCTAGGTACTTTAGGTGACCAAGTTTCTGTTAAAGCTGGTTACGCACGTAACTTCCTTTTCCCACAAGGTAAAGCGGTTCCTGCGAACAAAGCTAACACAGAAAAATTCGAAGCACGTCGTGCTGAGCTTGAAGCTAAAATTGCTGCAGATCTAGCGACTGCTGAGCAACGCGGTGAGAAGCTAAATGCACTAGAAGCGGTTGTTATCTCTTCTAAAGCGGGCGACGAAGGTAAACTATTTGGTTCTATCGGTACTCGTGATATCGCTGATGCAGTTACTGCTGCTGGCGTTGAAGTAGCGAAGAGCGAAGTTCGTCTTCCTGAAGGTGTTCTACGTAACACTGGCGAATACGAAATCGCTATCCAAGTTCACAGCGACGTAACTGCAACTGTTAAAGTTTCAGTAGTAGCTGCAGAATAAGCTTTTTTAGCTTACTCTTGAAAAACCGGCTTAGGCCGGTTTTTTTATGCCTGTAATATATCGAACGTTATTTCAGGCATAAAAAAACGAGGCAAATTTGCCTCGTTTTTAAAATCATTATGTAGATTAGCGAGTACCGAATACTACGATGGTTTTACCATGAGCTGAAATTAGGTTTTGCTCTTCTAACATTTTCAAAATACGGCCAACGGTTTCACGTGAACAACCCACGATTTGACCAATTTCTTGACGAGTAATTTTGATTTGCATGCCATCAGGGTGAGTCATTGCATCTGGTTGTTTAGCTAGGCTAAGCAGAGTCTGAGCAATACGACCTGTCACGTCTAAGAAAGCAAGATCGCCTACCTTTTGGCTGGTTTCTTGTAAACGCGCACCCATTTGCGCAGATAGGCGCATGAGGATTTCAGGGTTTACTTGAATTAGCTGACGGAATTTCTTGTATGAAATTTCAGCTACTTCACACGGTGATTTTGCTCTGATCCAAGCGGTACGGATTGGGTTTTCTGAATCGTCAAAAAGACCTAATTCGCCCATAAAGTCTCCCTGGTTTAGGTAAGACAGGATCATTTCTTTGCCTTCTTCATCCTTGATTAGCACGGCGACCGAACCTTTTACGATGTAGTAAAGGGTTTCAGCTTTTTCACCGGCATGGATTAATGTGCTTTTAGAAGGATACTTGTGGATATGGCAGTGCGACAAAAACCATTCTAACGTCGGATCTGCTTGAGGTTTACCAAGTACCATATGTGTTCCTCTATTCCTATTTTCTACCGCTTCAATCCTGTTGCACCTGCAGCGAGACATCATTAGCAGTGAGCTTTATAATTAACGCATGATAGCATAAAAGCCTTACAATTATGCTGCAAGTGTTGATTGATAAAGTTATAAAATTAGCGCTGGATCAGGTTTTTACATTGATGTCGTTATGAACATGGCTGTGAATGAGATCACGTTTTGTGTCCGGATCAGGTTACCTGCAAATGAGTTATTAATAAAAGTGAGAAGAGTATGCAAGTTAGAGTAGATTGGTCGCAGGCACTGCAGTTTGTAGGCCATTCAAGTAAAGGACATCAGGTGTTGATGGACGGTAACAGTGGCACAGCGGGTGCAAGCCCAATGGAATTAGTGCTGATGGCGATTGCGGGTTGCAGTAGTGTTGATATCGTTGCTGATTTACAGCAAGCAAATCAAGCGGTGCAAAGCTGTAGTGTGGACGTTCAGGCGCAGCGCGCAGAAACCGCACCTAAGGTGTTTACGCAAATCGACTTGGTTTATACCCTGAAAGGTCAAGACGTGGATGCCAGCGAAGTGGCTAAAGCAATTGATGCCTCGATGGATAAATATTGCTCTGTGGCTAAGATGCTGGAATCTACCGCGCAGATTCATGCCAGTTTTGTGATTAACCCTTAGGGCATTCACTCGCTCATCAAGCCAATCACCTTAATGAGCGAGTATGACTAAGCAATCTTACCGGTTGCCATCAGTTGCCTAATGAGGGGGGTAAGTAACAGCTCCATGGCAAACCCCATCTTGCCTCCCGGCACAACGATGGTGTTCATGCGCGACATAAACGCACCATCTATCATCGACAGTAAGTAGGGGAAGTCCATATTCTTAATGCCGCGAAAACGTATCACTAACAAGCTTTCGTCGAGGGATGGAATATTTTTGGCACTAAATGGATTGGAAGTATCAACCAGCGGCACGCGTTGAAAGTTGATATGGGTGCGTGAGAACTGCGGGGTGATAAAGTTAATGTAGTCGTCCATGGAGCGCACGATGGAATCTGTGACGGCTTCTCGAGAGTGGCCTCGCTCTGAGGTATCACGGACTAATTTCTGGATCCACTCTAGGTTGACAATGGGCACCATGCCAATCAAAAAGTCGACATGTTGAGCCACATTGATGTCACCATCACACACCGCACCATGTAAGCCTTCGTAAAAGAGTAAATCGGTATTATCTTCAAGCTCTTGCCAAGGGGTGAAGGTACCCGGCATTTGATTATAGGGCACGGCCTCATCGAACGTATGCAGATAACGGCGAAACTTACCTGTGCCGGTTTCGCCGTATTCCTTCATAAAATGCTCGAGCTGCTCAAAGTCATTGGCTTGGGGGCCAAAATAACTAATGTGCTTACCTTGCTCGCGCGCTTTACGTACCGCCACATCCATTTCGGGGCGGGTATAACGGTGAAAGCTATCACCTTCAACAAACGCGGCCTTAATACCTAACTGCCGGAAAATTTGTGCAAAGGCTAAGGTTGTAGTGGATGTGCCTGCGCCAGAAGAGCCGGTGATCGCGATAATGGGATGCGTAGCTGACATGAAAACACCTTAAGCTAAATAATCGACATAGACTTAGCAGTGTATGGCAAAAATACTTAACCGCAAATCCTTTAGCCGTCGATAGTACTATTTTCTACGTTAAGTTGTTCTTTCGGGATGATATTGACCGACTCATGTAGCTCGGAATAAACGATCACGACTCGCCCGCTAGCTAATTGCTCGCGAACTTGAGTGACTTTATCGGCTAGGCTAATGTCTTGCTCGCCATATTCTGTGCCTTCACGCAGCACAAAGTGCTCAATTAACTCGGTTAATGTATCAGGTTGGATATCTTGATAAGGAATGATCATTGAGGCTCTCTATAAAAATCGGCTTAACCACGCCGGTATGGTTTGCTCTAACCAAAATTGCGGCCTGTGTATATTACCGTGGACAAATCCGACATGCCCACCTTTTTCACTGATCATCAACTCAAGCTGTTGGCTTATATTTGCCTTGCTGGGAATGACCTCTGGGGTCATAAAGGGATCATCTTTCGCGTGAATAAGCAAACTCGGTGTGTTGATGGCGTTTAACTTATAAAACGCGCTGCATTGCTGATAATAATCGTCAGCACTGGCAAAGCCATGTAGCGGTGCGGTAATAGCTTGATCAAAATCGTGAAAGCTTTGTAATTGAGCTGGCTCGGGTAGGGCAAAATCACTGAGCGCGCCGGTTTGAACTTTGTTGGCTAGGTTGCGTTTCATTCGCGAGAGCAAGTGATGCTGATAGACACGAGAAAATCCACTTTGTAACCGGTTAGCACACAGATCAAGACGCAAAGGCGCGGATACAGATACCGCAGCCTTGAGTGGCGTAGGCTGCGCCTCGGCGATGAGGTTTAACAGCATATTGCCGCCTAAGGAATAACCTATCGCAGCCAAAGGATGATTGGGATAGTGCTGGGCTAACCAAGTTAATACAAAACGGGCGTCTTGGGTTTCGCCGCTATGATAGCTGCGAGCTTTTAGGTTTGGCCGACCACTACAGCCACGAAAGTGCATTAATAGGCCAATCCAGCCCGCCTTTTTTAATGCGCTGAGCATACCTTGAGCATACGGTGAATTTAGTGAGCCTTCCAGCCCATGAAATACCACGACGATGGGTTTTGCAAATGCGTTATTGGGATGCTCGGTCCACACCAGATCTAAAAAGTCACCGTCTACAGTGCTTAGGGTTTGATGATGCAGAGGAATACGAAACTGGCGATTAAGGAAGGTGGGTAACAAGGTCTGTAGGTGCGCATTCGCGCACCACAGCGGGGCTGTAAATGGGGTGAGCTTAGCTGTCACCCGATTAGCCTTCTTGATATAAGCCTAGGTGCTCTTTGGCGTAAGCTTCAAACTCGGTACAGCCGCCAATATGGGTTTGATCTAAAAAGATTTGTGGTACGGTTTCAACCGGCTTACCCACGGTTTTTTCTAGGTCGGCTTTGCTGATGCCTTCCGCATGAATATCTACGTAGCGGAATTTAAAATCATCACGTGATTCGGTTAGGGTCTCGGCTATTTCTTTAGCGCGAACACAATAAGGACAACCAGGACGACCAAAAATAACTGCTAACATAATAATTTCCTTCAGTGATTATCAACTAAGACATAGCATAGAGGAAAAGTTGTGAAGGTGATATTGGTTTATAACAGTTAGTCTGATAGGTGCTAGCTATCAAACTAACTGCAAGGTTAGATATTGTTGAACAGCACCTCTAATCTCAAGGTAATAGATGCTTCATCACGTCTTGGCTCGTCTTCTTCTTTGGGCCACTCAATCGCGGGGGTTATTTCATAGAAAAACCATTTACGCAGAATATTCTGGCGGTAGCGGACAGCTAAGCGTTGATTGGCGAGAAAGCGATAAGGCTGAGTTTTACCATACAAGCTTGCTTCATAAGCTAAGGCGCGCTTATCCGACAGGTATTGATACAAGGTGAGGCCTGTCCCTAGCTCTGAGCCATCAAATTCGGTCGAAAATTTAACGAAGTTATTCCATCGGATTAAAAAGTTTTCATTTAATCTGTGGTCTAAATCGACACTGGTTGTGCTGCCAGTTTCTTTTTTCTTTTGATAAACCTTCTGCGTTAACCGAGCGTAGGTGGCGTCACTGATTGGGTAAGTATAGCGATAGCGCGCTTCGATCCCCGGATGAAAGCTCAGCTTAAAGTTTAAGCTAGAGCGGCCTTTTACAAACCAATCATACTGCAGTCCTAGGGTATTTTTAGTGTCATCGGAACTGCCAGGGAAAAGGTCGGCTACCTTATCATCGGCATCATTATCAAACACGAGCTTGAGGCGTTTAGTCGCTTTAGGTATGTGCACCCGCGCAGAAAGGCGAGTTTTATAGTCAAAACCCTCACCCTCAGTGTATTTAAAGTCGTTATACCAGCGCACCATGGTCCCTGCGCGAGCATCTTCACTGATACGCTCATCAACAAAGAAGTCATCAAACCACAGGGCGGGCTCACACATCTTAGTGTTAAGGTAATCATAGGCCTTATCAAGCATGGTGTTTTCTTGGCTTTCATATTCACATAGGCTTTCGTTTGCCTCTTGCTCTGAATCAGCCGCAAACGCCATGGGCATAAGCAGGGTGGTAAACAATATCAGTGGGTAGAAACTGCGCACAGTAAATCCTTTTTTCATTTTGGCCTCCTTTCTACATCGAGTAGATAAGCCTTTAATACAACGCTATATGCGACGTTGGATGTAGCCTGTTTTGACATCCCTTATTTTTAAGTCGCAATCACATCATCATGCACGGCTTGGCTCCACACTTATGGGCTTGATATGTGATGGAGATGAATAGAGCAACTTATGTTCTATTTATGCAACAGCAGCTCATAAATGGGAGGCGTACATTAAGTATAACTTCAGTTGAGTCTTTGTAAGGAGGAAATGATACTCGAATTTGCATCAAATTGCTGGAATGTAAAATGCATATTTTCTTGTTAGTTAGTGCTTATATGCGGTGCGCAGGGAGGACATGATGAATTTAGCACAGCATGAAAACTCACATATACAACGGTTGCTAATTGCGGGGTTAACCCTAATAAGTCTGTTGATTGAAGGCTGGTTTGCCGACGCTCTGATGATGCTAGCGGTATTACTCTGGCTATGGCTACCCGAACTTCAAAAGCTCAGCAAAGCCAACTGGATCCGTTATAAAGAAAATCTATTTTGGTTACTTCATTAGTTTAGATTGAGTGTTGGAAAGGAAATCGCTTAATCAGCGCTTTATTATTTGCTTTGCATCAGGGTTTGTTTACTCTAAGCCGATAAAATTTGCCATCAGGTAAAAAAATAAAAAGGCACGGGTTTGTTTGACATGTTGTTGCGACCTTTAAGCGTAAAGAGTCGAACAATAGGTCCTGAACAATCAACGCATTTGCCCATGAGATAATGCAGAGGATTTGAGATTGAATGAAATAAAACAGCTGTTAGCGCAAAACAGCGATTGGGCGCAAAAAATTAAAGCCGAAGACCCCACTTTTTTTGAATCCCTAGCAGCCCAGCAAGCTCCAGAATATTTGTGGATAGGTTGCTCCGACAGCCGAGTGCCAGCTAACCAGTTATTGGGCTTATTACCGGGTGACATTTTTGTGCATCGCAATATTGCTAATTTGGTGGTGCATACGGATTTAAATTGTATGTCGGTGATCCAGTATGCGGTGGATGTCCTCAAGGTTAAGCATATTATCGTTACTGGCCATTATGGCTGCGGCGGCATTAAAACCGCGCTGGAAAATACCTCTCACGGTTTAATTGATTATTGGTTACGCAATATTAAAGACACCTATCAAAAGCACCAAGCAAGGTTTGATAAAGCCATGAGCCAAGAGCAGCGAGTGGATTACCTATGTGAGCTTAACGTGATGGAGCAGGTTGCGAATGTTTGCCATACCAGCATAGTGCAAAACGCGTGGCAGCGAGGTCAGCAGCTGACTGTGCATGGTATTGTGTATTCAATTAAAGATGGTTTGCTTAAAGATCTCAATGTGGCAGTGTCGTCAGCAGAGCAATTAGATCATATTTATCAGATTGATCATAGCTGTTAAGTCACCCGCTTATTTGTTATTCCAATTTGCCCTACGCGGGGTTATGAACTAGATGTTGATACAGACGTGTTCTGTATCAATGCCTTCTAGGTCAACAATGAATATCACTTTTGCTCAATGCTCTACCATTTGGATTAATGCTGAGTTAATCAGTTTTGACCCCAATGTGCCGACTAGCTTTGGCACCCAACGAAGTTGCGCGGTCGGTGTGGCCGATGGCTTTATTTGCTGCATTGCGCCAATGTCCGAATTTGATGCCAGTGAGCTGACCCAGCAAACGGTTATTGACTTGCAAGGACGCTGGTTATCTCCCGGCTTGATTGATTGCCATACCCATTTAGTGTTTGCCGGTGATCGCAGTGATGATTACGAATTAATGCAACGCGGTGTACCTTATTTAGATTTGTTAGCCCAAGGGGGTGGCATTTATTCAACGGTACGAGAAACTCGCCAAGCGAGTATGCGTCAATTATTGGACATAGCCCTGCCGAAAGTAAAAAAGTTGATCAAGGAGGGAGTCACTCGCATCGAAATTAAATCGGGTTATGGCCTAGATTTAGAAACCGAAACTAAAATGCTCAAAGTGGCGAAAGCCATCGAAAAAGCCCTACCTATTAGTGTGTCCACCACGTTCATGGGAGCCCATGTCTTTCCGGTTGAGTATCAAGGCAAAGAAGATGCCTATTTAGCGTTACTGTGCCAGCAAATGATCCCAGCCCTCGCGGAGCAAAATCTAATTGATGCGGTAGACATCTTTTGTGATCCAAACGCATTTAGCTTAAGCATGGCTAAGCCAATTTTTGAGGTGGCGAAATTCCATAAACTGCTCATTCGCGCCCACAGTGAGCAGTTTCGTTTATTGCATAGTGCATCGTTGGCCGCATCACATCATGCTAAAGCGGTGGCGCATTTGAACTACCTTGATGAGCATGGTGTCAAAGCCCTTGCAACTTATGACTGCAACGCCATTTTGTTACCCCTAAGCCATTACTATCTGCAAATAAAGCATTTACCCCCGATCGATTTAATGCGCGAATACAAGATTAATCTGGCCATCGCCAGTGATTACAATGCCGGCTCATCGCCGCTCTTGTCGTTATTGCTAGCTGCCAACATGGCGTGTATTCACTTTGGCTTAAGCGCCGAAGAAGCATTCAAAGGCATCACACTCAATGCCGCTAGGGCATTAGGGGTGGAGAAGCTAGAGGGGTCGCTTGAGGTTGGTAAGGTCGCCAATATGGTGGCATGGGATGTTCGTTCACCACGCGATGTCTGCTTGCAGTATGGACTAAATCCCGTTTATCAACGTATTTACCAAGGTAAGGTCACCTAGCCAAAGGATTGTTAGCTGAATATTAGTTGATCTGAGTGGCTATCATTGTTACTTAAGCTGCTAAAATTAATTCAATTTATCAAGATAACCTGCAATGTGAAGGATAATTAAAAATGAAAAAAGTGTTATTAGGTTTGTCTCTGTTAGCGTGTTTACCTGGCTTAGCGCAAGCGGGGGATGCCGAAGCGGGCAAAGCAAAATCAGCTACTTGTGTTGCTTGTCATGGTGAAGCCGGTATCGCTAGTGTGCCTGTTTATCCTAATTTAGCAGGGCAAAATGAGGCGTATTTAGTTTCTTCATTAAAGGCGTATAAAAATAAAGAGCGCACGGGTGGCTTGGCGGCGGTAATGCAAGCCAATGCGGCAGCGTTATCGGATGAAGATATTGCGGATTTAGCTGCTTATTATGCTTCACTAAAATAAGGCGATTATCACCAGCCAACTTTAATCGCAAACCAACTTAGTTTGGCGTTTGGCTGGTTGGCTATTGCCATTAGGGCTATCATAGATATTTTGCTGCGATAGCCCGATGACTTCAGATCCTGTTTCTCCCTCATGTTTCTCCCTTAGCTTTTGGCTAAAGCTTGGCCTAACCTTGCTGCTTTTCGCCGCTAACTCCATTTTTTGCCGTTTAGCGCTGGCTGAAAATTTAATTGCGGCCGGCGAGTTTACGGTTATCAGGCTTAGCTCAGGCGCAATTACCCTCGTTATTTTGGTTTGGCTTAGTCAGGCAAAAGCACAGCCCCAGCAAGCCGGACAAGTTCGCGTTAGCTGGTGGGGAGCCATCTTTTTACTTGTTTATGCCGCTGGCTTTTCATTTGCTTATCTAAGTTTAGGGGCGGGGCTAGGCGCGCTGATTTTGTTTGCTTGGGTTCAAATCACTTTGTTTGTTGCCAGTGTTGTTACTGGGGTTAAGCCAACTATCGGACAATGGCTAGGTATGCTGTTGGCATTGTTGGGGTTGAGTGTTTTATTTTTGCCCGGTAGTGCTTGGCCTGAATTATCGGCTGCGGCATTAATGACGGCGGCAGGCATCGCATGGGGAGCATATACCTTACTCGGTAAGCAAAGTGGGCAGGGTAATGTAGTTTGGCTAAGCCGTCAGCATTTTGGCCGCGCCGCTTTGCTCTCGTTATTACTCGTGCCTTGGTTTAATTGGTCGCAGCCTGTTTCGGGTGTGGGGATCTTACTTGCTTGTCTTTCGGGTGTGGTGGCGTCGGCGCTAGGTTACGCTTTGTGGTACAGCTTATTGACTAAATTGACGGCGGTACAGGCAGGTTTGTATCAATTAACTGTCCCTATCATCGCCTCCATCTTAGGCGTTGTGTTGTTGAGCGAAGCTTGGTCTTGGTCGCTAACGTTGGCGTCAGCTATGGTATTAGGTGGGATTGCGATGGCAATGGTGAGTGCAAAAACTAATCCATCACAATAGTCTAATAACGTTAACTGGTTTACGATTTTGACTTGAACTAAGTTGCTTTTTTAACCGTTTTTATCTTGATGAACTAAAATGAAATGTGGGTGCTAAATGTAGGTACTAAATGTAGATACTACAGAGGGGGCAAAAGCATGGATCTAAGTCGCTTTCATAGTATGGATAGTCATATCCTGTTAAGCATAGTTAATGAACAACTGCGTATTGAGTGTGAAGACCTGGAAGACTTGGTGGGGCAGTTTGATATTCCCAGAGAAGGCCTAGAAGATAAGCTATTGACAATAGGCTACCAGTACGATTTTTTAACCAATCAATTCAAATCTAAGTAGGCCTGCTTTAGTAAAAGTTGGGTTACTGTTAGCAAGGGGCCTAGGCCCCTTAAATTTTATTCGTCATCCGCTTGTGTTTGCTTAGCTAATTGCTGCTCAATTTGCTTGATGCCTTGCTCTATCGCGTCTGCCTTGGCGTAACCTTGTGACAATAAAACCATTCTGTCTTCGGTTGAATAAACCAAAGTAGGGTAGCTAAATACCTGCCACTGTCTTGATAAATGGAAGTCTTGTTCGGTGGCTTCAATCATGGCTTCGCTGTTAAACAGCTCAAGGAAAAAATCAGCATCGAGCCAAGGGGCTGCCAGCTCAGCCAATACCTCGGGCTGGGTAATATCTTTGCTATCAAGATAAAACGCCTTTTGAATGGCCAGTAAGTAGTCAAACTGATGTTTAGGCGCGGCTTCTCCCATCAAGGTCACAGCGCGACAAGCGGGCTCGGTGTCATAAACAAATTGGCCAACCTGTTCAATTAACTTGTTCTCAATTGGTTGACCTGTCATGGCGGTGACTTTTTGCCAATGATGCGCTAATTCTTGCGCCAATTTGTCATCGAGAGGTTGCGCATCTGGGCCTGCACGTAAGCCACCCATTACTAATTCAAACGAATATTGCGCTAGGTTGTTGCGTAGTTTTTCAAACTCGCTACTAAAGCCAAAACACCAGCTACACATGGGATCGGCAATATAGATAATTTTGTTCATGGGGTTAGATAATCTAGTTTAAAGAAGGCGCAGCATAACAAAGCTAGCGCCGAGTCTCTAGGGGATTAGTTGCGCAGTTGCGCTTTTGCCTTTGGCTCTTGTGATGGCAGCAATTTAATTTGATAACCCCAGCCATTCCAGATGTTACCTTCAAAATCTCGAATCGTTACTTCATCTGTGTTTTGGTTAAAAAAAGTAACAATTCCAGCATGTTGGCTTGGTCTACCGGCGACGGAAAAAGCAGCTATTTTACCTATCATGGTCCCCTCCTATGTGTCATACAAGAATCAGTATAGGAGATAAAACTGAGAGAAAAAGTGGCTAAATGCGATAAGTTCTCAAAATGAATGCTAAGTGATTTTGCCCCTACGGCGGCGTCCATATCGGCTCTAGGCTGACAAAATTTCAAGCAAAAAAAAAATTTTTTTTAATTTTTTTTAAACCGGTTGATTTGTATTTTCCGGTATCTTTGTTACCGATTGCGTGCTCTAATTTCGCCAATTATTTAGGAGATCCCGATGACAGCTAGCAACCAACTTACCCCAGATGAATTAATTGATGCCGCCTACGATATTTTTATCGATATGGCAGGTGATAACCTAGATCCGGCGGATATGATTTTATTAGCCGCACAATTTGAAGAGCAGGGCGCTGCTGATTTAGTGGCGGTAGGTTTTGATTGGGATGAGCATGTGGGATTTGAAGTTGACGAAGATGACTATGCGGAAGTGATGGTTGGCCTAGTCGACGAACAAGACGAGTTAAGTGATGTATATGCGCGTTTGCTGATCAGTAAAGATAAAGACGAAAAATTTTGTCATATTCTATGGAAGCAAGCTGATACTGAAGAGTCAGAGTAAAATCACTTTGCTGCAAAAAAGCGCAATATATCACAGCAATTTTGCTTGATTTTTTAGGATGCCAAGCGCACCAAGCCTTGGCATTGAAGCAAGTAAAAAAGCAAAAAAAATTATCAATTTTGACGTCAATCTCAATTAGCTAAATGCTCGCGACATCCTCTTTTACAGTTGATCCAGATCAACGCTTTCTATGGCTTTTTTTCGCCTAATACACAACATCTAGTGTTCCTTGAATCTTTCTAAGCCCACATTTAGTGCGTGGCCTTTTCATAATTAGGAGTTTCTGCTTTGAAACCTGTCGTCATAAAGCGCGATGGCGCGCGTGTGCCTTTTGATCTTAACCGAATTAAAGCTGCCGTATTATGTGCCATGGAAAACGTGCTAGAGCCCGATGAGCGCTATGCCCAAACCATTGCTGAAAATGTGGCTCAAGAGCTTGCTCAGCGCTACGAAGTAGATATCCACGAATTGCAAGATACGGTTGAAAACCAATTGATGGCCAGCGACTACAAAGAAGTGGCGCGTCATTACATTGAATATCGCCATGATCGTGATTCGGTGCGAGAAAAGAAAGGGCGTTTGGCCACGCAAATTCGTGGTTTGGTTGAACAAAGTGACGCGTCTATCCTCAATGAAAATGCCAACAAAGATAGCAAGGTGATCCCCACACAGCGTGACTTATTAGCTGGGATTGTGGCTAAGCACTACGCCACGCGTCATATGTTGCCTAAGGAAATAGTTAAAGCCCATGAAAGCGGTGAAATTCACTATCATGATTTAGATTACGCGCCGTTTTTCCCCATGTTTAACTGTATGCTGATCGATTTAAAAGGCATGCTGACCCACGGCTTTAAAATGGGTAACGCCGAAATTGAAACACCGAAATCCATCGCCACCGCCACCGCTGTGACGGCGCAAATTATCGCCCAAGTGGCCAGCCATATTTATGGCGGCACCACCATTAACCGTATTGATGAAGTACTCGCCCCTTATGTGGAAGCCAGCTACGAGAAAAACGTGGCGCTGGCCAACGAATGGCAAGTGCCCGATGCCGAGGGATTTGCTCGCAGTCGCACCGAAAAAGAGTGCTACGATGCGTTTCAATCATTGGAGTACGAGGTAAACACCTTACACACCGCCAATGGCCAAACGCCGTTTGTGACCTTTGGTTTTGGTTTAGGCACTAGCTGGGCGGCGCGTTTAATACAAACCTCGATTTTGAAAAATCGCATTGCGGGCTTAGGCAAAAATAAGAAAACCGCTATCTTCCCGAAATTGGTGTTTGCCATTAAGGGTGGCTTAAACCACAAGCCGGGCGATCCTAACTACGATATTAAACAATTGGCGCTGGAGTCTGCTTCTAAGCGCATGTATCCCGATATACTAAATTACGAGCAAATCGTGAAAGTCACCGGCTCGTTTAAAACCCCGATGGGTTGTCGCAGCTTTTTAGGCGTGTACGAACAAGACGGTGAGCTGATCCACGAAGGACGCAATAACCTAGGTGTGGTGAGCTTAAACTTGCCGCGCATTGCTATCGAAGCCAAAGGCAGCGAGCGTCGTTTTTACAAGATTTTGGATAAGCGCTTAGCCATCGCTAAGGCGGCATTAGATTCACGTATCAGTCGTTTAGAGGGCGTGAAAGCCCGCGTTGCGCCAATCCTTTATATGGAAGGGGCTTGCGGCGTTCGATTACAGCCAAATGATGATATCAGTGAAATCTTCAAACACGGCCGAGCCTCTATTTCATTGGGCTATATTGGTCTGCATGAAACCGTACAGTCGTTATACGGCACCGATACCCATGTTTATGACAACGATGAATTGCGTGAAAAAGCCTTAAATATCGTGCGCACCTTACGCGCAGCCACCGAACAATGGAAGCAAGAATCTGGTTATGGCTTTAGCCTCTACGCCACCCCAAGTGAGAACTTGTGCAGCCGTTTTTGTAAGTTGGACACCAAATATTTTGGCGTGATTGATGGCGTGACCGATAAGGGCTATTACACCAACAGTTTCCATCTGGACGTGGAAAAGAAAGTAAACCCGTTCGACAAGATAGACTTTGAAATGGCTTACCCCGACATCAGCAACGGCGGCTTTATTTGCTATGGCGAATACCCCAACATGCAGCATAACCTTGAAGCCTTGGAAGACGTGTGGGATTACGCCTTTGAGCGTGTGCCCTATTACGGCACCAACACGCCGATAGATGAATGTTACGAATGTGGTTTTACCGGTGAATTTGACTGTACCAGCAAAGGTTTTACTTGCCCGTCTTGTGGCAACCATAATCCGGCCACGGTATCGGTGACGCGCCGCGTGTGTGGTTATCTTGGCAGCCCAGATGCGCGGCCATTTAACGACGGCAAGCAAGAAGAAGTGCAACGCCGTGTTAAGCACCTGTAAGCCAAGCTAATGCATTATCAAAAGTATTACAGCGTGGATGTCGTCAATGGGCCCGGCACTCGCTGTACCTTGTTTGTGTCGGGTTGCGAGCATGCCTGCAAGGGATGCTATAACCAAGCCACGTGGCGCTGTGATGCGGGCTTGCCATTCGATCAAACCATGGTTGAGACCATTATTAATGATCTTAACGATCCTAGGATCAAGCGCCGTGGTTTGTCCCTTTCTGGCGGCGACCCACTGCACCCCAACAACTTAGAAGCGGTGCTGGATTTACTGCAGCAAGTAAAGGCGCGCACCCAAGGCAAAGATATTTGGTGCTGGACGGGTTATACCTTAAACAACTTAAGCCCTGCGCAGCAAAAAGTGGTCGAGCTGGTGGATGTGCTGATCGACGGCCCATTTGAGCAAGAGCTGGCCGACCCGAGCTTAAAATGGCGCGGCAGCAGTAATCAGATCATTCATACCTTGAGTGAATGAGTTCAGTTGAGTGTCTTAGCAAGCAGCCCAAAATGCTTATTTGGCTGGTGTCCTGTATTCTTCCATTACCGCCACTAGGTTATCTAGCGAAAAGCCGCGGTATTCGATCTGGTAGCCCCTTAGGTTCATCTTTTGTAATAGCTGATGGGCTTTCTCGATTAACTTGGCTTCGCTGTAGCGCTTTTGCTGCCTTTTTACTTCGGCAATCAGCACCTTTTTATCTAAATCATTAACAGCAACGATATCTATCTCGTTGTGGCCTTTGGCATCCCAGAAGCCGCCAATTTTGCCAAATTGTTTAGACTCAACCAAAATCGCGGTGAACAGATTTTCTAGTTCAAGCCCTGAATAGACGTCGAAATCACGCGATATATAGCGTCTGATATAATCGTAGTTTTCCATTTCCACGGCGCTTTTGTTGGCATGAATAAACCTAAACCAGAAGTTTAAGAAGGGATCTGAGATAGCGTAGCGAATATCCCTAGAGTTTTCTTTTGAGCTAATAGGACGCTTTTTGGTGATGACATCAAAAACGTCATCAAGCTTTTCTAGGTGCACGCCAACGCTCATATTTAAGAAATTTTCGATTTTTGCTCGGCTAGTATGGCCTTTGGAGATGGCGCCTAAAATATCAAAATAAACGCGATGCTCAGAGCCAAAATCCTCAACTAATCGATGTGTGCCTTCCTTGATTAAAGGTGAAAACTCTGAGATCACGGCCTCAAATAAGTCCTCACTTTGGGCTGAGAATCTCGTCAGCCATTCTAAATATTTAGGGATCCCCCCAGATAGACACCACCAGCGCAGCATATTCTCAGCAGAAAATTGCTGATGATCTTGCATGACCTCGGCAAGATAAGAGGGTTGTAATGGCTGGATCTTAAAGAAGCGATCGTCACGATTGAATAAGGGTTCATCCTTACCCTTAAAGATCTTGGTCATCATGCTGTAAAGCGAGCCACAGCAAACGAGGTGGATCATGGCGCTGCGTTTATTGCTATCCCATAAATTTTGTATGTCTGAGAACAAACTGGCATTAACAAGCTCTATGTCTTGAAACTCGTCTATGACCACGGTTAAAGGCGCGCTCTTGGTATAATCCAACAGATAATCAATAATGTCCCTAAGGGACTGTGGCTGGAAAAACTTCGCGCCTAGCTCACTTTTGATGATCTCCGCAAACTCAGCCACCAAAGACGCTTCACTTTTTCTGCTGATAAATAGGTAAAGGAATGGCGTCTTGCCACGCTGGAAGGCTTCATTAAGCAAGCGTGTTTTACCCACACGCCGACGGCCAACCATCACACTCAGCTGACCTTTGGTTTCTGTCAGGTTACTTGAAACAGCCTGCAAGGCGTTAAGCTCTGCTTGGCGGTTATAAAATTTATCCATCCTAGGCCACCGTATCACTTCATCATTATCGAATAGGGTAGGGGGTAAAGTAGTTAATGTAAATATTTTTACAGTAACTTTTTTTACAGTAACTATCTTTACAGTAGTTATGATTACCTAACAGATACCTGTTGTAGGAAAGCATCATGGATAACTAATTTGTAAAATGCAGTGCCTTTGCTCCTTGTTACTCACCAATTACCAAGACACGTAGGAGCAGCAGTCATGCTGCGATAAACTCAGGTATCTGGGTCAATGAATGAAAGCTCAGCTTTCATCGAGGTTGCTCTTTAGAAGTTCACTTAATCCAGTACGTAAGCCCAAAGCTAATTACAACAAGTAGAATTGGAATCCATAGTTTTTCTACTCTAAACAAGCTACCTTGTTTTGAAGCCGTTGGCTGTTCAATGAAATCAAGCCCAAGAGCTGTTAACCTTAAGTTTTGATATTCAAAATCAGTCGGTGATGAAGATGAAGTAATATCCTCTCCATAAACCAGTCCCCTTTCAAAAAGATCTTTAACGATGTAACAGTCAACTCCAGAAGAGTTACAGTTAGGGTTGTTTTGAATATAAATAAGTACATCGCGTACATTCGACATTGGATACCTCTGGCAGCTTCTTAGATACCATAATGGGGTGATAAGGCCCCCCAAAAAGGTTTACCTCAATATTCACACTATTTTTATATAAGGTAAACAGTGTGTTACCTATTAATTGTCAGTATGCTAAGTCTACAAAACTTTGTAGTACTGCACATCCAATCATTTGCTATCAATAACGACCCTATCACCATGACTTGGCGGTGTAGAAATCACGATAAAATGTAAATCGACTTGGCCTAGGTTGCTTAACTGATGGGGTGTATTACTGGGTACATGAAGCCCTTGCTGGGCGGTTAGTTGATGCGTTTCACCGTTAACTTCTAACGTTGCACAACCCGACAGCACATAGAAAAATTGCTCTGCGTGTTGATGCAGATGGCGTATCTCACAGCCGCCGGGTGGCACCCGCTCTTGGATAACGCTTAAGGCTTGGGATTTAACAAGATGCCAACCATCACACTCTTCACCCCAGTGATAATGCTCGGCGTTTTGTTTTGAAATAACGGTCATGTTGCTCCCTAGGCATAACAGCAAACTAGCTTAATCCATGCTAGCTGCATAAAATACCGAGAATATTTGATAAAGGGAATGCCTTATGTTTAGCCAAGTGATTGAGTTAATTGATCAAGCCAATAGCCAAGATCCTAACCAAGAAGAGTGTGACGGTAAAAATTGGCCAAAAGAGCTACTGTATTCACAGCGTATGACTGAGATGCTGTTGCGCTTTGCTCCGGACGCCGATGAGTTAATGCAAATTGCGGTACGGGCGCAGCATATTAAGCGCTGGTGTTCGCCGCGCAGCGATTTTCCGATGAACAAGCAAGGCTATCATCAATGGCGCAGTGCCTTGTATCTGTTTCACGCCGACGCGGTAACCGAGCTGATGCAGCAGGTAGGCTATGATGACGCGGCGCGTGAGCGCGTTTATGCCGCCGTGGCGAAAAAGCAAATCAAGAAAAACCCCGATAGCCAGTTGGTGGAAGACGTCGCTAGCTTAGTATTTATTGAGCATTACATGCTGGCGTTTGCTGCGACCAAGCCTGATTATGATGAGCAAAAATGGATCGGCATTTTACAGCGCACGTGGAAAAAAATGTCGCCGCAGGCCCATGAATTTGTGCTGGCCGGTAATATCACCCTACCAGAGCCCTTGGTTCCGCTGATCGAAAAGGCGTTAGCAGATCAGTAAGCAGTTTTTTGTCTATTTTGCTTCAACCAAGCCATGCCTAGCATGGCTTGGTTAATTACCTTTCTTAGATTAATTAAAATATCTCCTTGACCTATGTGTTACACCTAGGTTGTATGCTTAAATCATCTTGAATTAGCTAGATGGAGATACATCATGCTTACCAATGAAATTGCCCGTGCGGCGTGTGTCACGGCTGAAACCGTGCGCTTTTATACCCGCAAGGGGCTGCTGAGTGCCAGTAAAGACCCTAACAATGGTTATAAGCGCTACGACAGCGCGGCGTTAGAGCGACTGATTTTTATCAACCATGCGCGCGGCATTGGATTTAGTTTGCAGGAAATCGCAGAGATCATTGATTACTCGCAACGTGAGGATTCGCCTTGCCCTAAAGTCAGGCAAATGCTCAGCGATAAAATCGCCGACACCAAGGACAAAATCGCTCAGCTGCAGCATCATCTTCATTTAATGGAAACCACCTTTGCCGATTGGGCCACTCAACCTGACATGGCGCCAAACGGTCAAGCGATTTGTTGTTTGATTGCCAATTGGTCACAGCAGAGCGATGAGCGTAAAACACAGGAGCCAAATCATGACCAATAATCCCATGGCGATTACGTTGGCAGGCGTGAATTGCATGAAATGCGTGAATAAAATCCGCAGTGCACTCAGTGAGCGCGACGTGGATGTTGAACTAACGGTGGATGCAACGAAAACCTTTGCCGTGGTGCGAACGGGATTAAATCAAGACGATGTTCTCTATATCATCAATGAGGCGGGCTACCAAGCTCAGTTAGCCTCCTCGCAGCACTATGAAACTAATACCGCCAAGGTTTCGTGCCAGTCTTGTGTCAACAAAATTACCAAGCGGATCTTACAAGACGATCCATCGGCTCAAGTTCAGCTGGATATTCAAGCGCAGCATTTAACGCTACAGAGTCATTTAAGTCATGGTTATGTGGAGCAGATCCTCGCTGAGCAGGGTTATCAGCAGCAACAGCAACAAGCGGCGACAATTAAAGCGGTTTGCCCCGCCAAGCCCGTCGTCAAGGAAGAGGCGCCTGTAAAAGTCGCGTCTGAGCCTTCAGTGAATCCGCAAACCGTCAACTTGTCTTTAATCGGCGTCACCTGTGCCAGCTGCGTGAATAGCATAGAAAAAGCGCTGCATGCCTTACCTGAGGTTAACTCTGGCTCTGTCAGCATTAACTTTGCCAACCGCACGGCCAGTATCACTTCCATTTATGATTCCAATACCTTGATCAAGGCGATCCAAGGGGCGGGATATGACGGCAAAGTCATCTTAGATAGTGACGTGGCCGAGCAAGAAAAAGAAGCCCGTGAGGCCAAAGAATATCGCAGTAAAATCAAGCAAAGCTGGATAGGACTAGGGCTAGGTATTCCGCTGATGCTATATGGTTTATGGGGTGGGTCGATGCAAGTGAATACCACCAGCGAACAGCTTAGCTGGCTGGTGGTGGGCGTGGTAACTGGCTTGATCTTATGGCACAGCGGCAAACACTTTTTTACCGGCGCATGGCGTGCGTTTACTGCGCGAAACGCCACCATGGACACCTTAATTGCGCTGGGCACCGGCACGGCGTGGCTGTATTCGATGCTGGTGGTGTTAGCGCCGGAGTGGCTGCCAAGCAGTGGCCGTCACTTGTATTTTGAAGCAACGGCGATGATTTTAGGTTTGATTAATCTAGGTCAGGCCTTAGAGCTAAAAGCAAGGGGGCGCACCTCGCAGGCGATTAAACGCTTATTGGATTTACGGGTAAAAACCGCTCGGGTACTCCGCAATGGTGAAGAAGTTTCACTCCCGGTAGAGCAAGTCATTATTGGTGATTTAGTGCGAGTACGCGCTGGCGAAAAACTCCCCGTGGATGGCGTTGTGATCGAGGGGGAAACCAGCATAGATGAAGCCATGTTGACCGGTGAGCCTATCCCTGTTGCTAAGCAAGTGGGTGACAAGGTTGCCGCGGGCACGGTGAACGGCTCGGGCAGTATTGTACTTGAGGCTAAGCAAGTCGGCAGCGAAACCGTGCTGGCGCAAATCATTAATATGGTGAGCCAAGCGCAAAATTCTAAGCCGCCCATTAGTCATTTGGCCGATCGCGTGTCAGCGATCTTTGTGCCTAGCGTGATGATCATTGCCATTCTCACCGCATTGGCTTGGTACAATTTTGGCCCTGCGCCCAGTTTGGTTTATATGCTAGTGACGGCAACGGCGGTGCTGATCATCGCTTGCCCTTGCGCATTGGGCTTAGCCACCCCCATCTCGACCATGATAGGCGTGGGCAAAGCGGCGGAATTTGGCGGCTTAATTCGCCATGGTGACGCCTTGCAGCGTGCCAGCGAAATCAATGTAATGGTACTGGATAAGACTGGCACCATTACCCAAGGCAAACCTAAGGTCACGGCGTATCATGGTTTTTCTCAAGATAAGCCACTGCTAGACATTGTTACCGCTGTGGAGCAAGGGGCGAATCATCCCTTAGCGCAGGCCTTGTTGGAGTATGCGGATAACGCAAAAACCAAGGCTGACTCGGTCACCGTCACTGACTTTACCTCATTAACGGGTCTTGGCGTGCAAGCGAGTTATCAAGGCCAGCGGGTGTTATTGGGCAATGAGCAGTTGATGGCGCAATTTGACATTGATTGTGGTGAAGCCTTATCTAAAGTGCAACAGCAAGCCAGCACCTTGGTCTTTTTAGCCTTAGGTTATCAAGTAGCAGCGGTTTTTGCCATAAATGATCCGATACGTGAAGACGCAATATCGGCGATTGAGCGCTTTCATCAACAAGGCATTGAAGTGGTGATGTTAACCGGTGATAACGCGGCCACGGCGGCAGTTGTAGCCAAGCAAACGGGCATAGATGCTTTTCACGCTAATCAGTTGCCTCAAGATAAACTGGATTGGATCAAGCGTTTGCAAGCCCAAGGTAAGGTGGTGGGCATGGTTGGCGATGGCATTAACGATGCGCCCGCTCTGGCACAGGCTGATGTGGGCTTTGCCATTGGCGCAGGGACCGATGTGGCTATTGAAAGCGCCGATATCACCTTAATGCGCAGTTCGCTGCATGGCATTTCCGATGTAATAGCCATCAGTAGCGCCACCATGACCAATATTAAGCAAAACCTGTGGGGCGCATTTATTTACAACTCGCTGGGTATTCCCATTGCGGCGGGCTTGTTGTTTCCATTTACCGGTTGGTTACTTAGCCCAATCATAGCCGGTGCGGCGATGTCTTTATCGTCGGTAACGGTGGTAAGTAATGCCAATCGACTACGTTGGTTTTCCCCTAATACAAAACAATTAGCACAATAATAGGAGCATGAATATGTGGGTTAATTTGCTAGGCATAGCGATGATTATTTTGATTGTCTGGTGGTTTTGGGGCAAGTAAGAGTGGGTAGGTCTGTTATCTAACTGTCATAAAAATGTCTTATTATGCGCCATTTGGCTTTTCTAGGTTGTGGTAAAAATGAAAGCTGTTATCGAGATCTTTACTTCCTTTTTCTTACTTGGGCTGCACTCTTTCGGCGGCCCCGCTGCGCACATAGGTTATTTTAAAAAGGCCTTTGTGGATGAAAAAAAATGGTTGAGTGACCAAGATTATCAAGGGCTGGTGGCGCTCAGTCAGATGTTGCCGGGGCCGGGCTCAAGTCAAGTGGGCTTTGCCCTTGGCCTAAAACGGGCGGGATTGGCAGGCGGCATAGCCGCTTTTTTGGGTTTTACCTTACCTTCCTTTCTATTGTTATTTGGCTTAGCGCTATATAGCCAAGGGCAACAGCCTGATTGGCTACAAGCCGTTATTCATGGCTTAAAACTGCTTGCCGTGGTGGTGGTGGTGGATGCGGTGCTTAATATGTATCGCAGCTTTTGTCAGACGCGTTTGCTAACTGCGATGGCGGTGTTCAGTGCCGCAGCTTTGTTACTGTTACCCGGTGTCTTAACCCAGTTTGCTGTATTTATCGTGGCGGGGGCAGTATGTTTAATATGGCACAAAACAGCGCTGACTAATGCGGGCGACAGTGGTGCTATGAAGATCAGAGTTTGGCCGTTAGGGCTGTTTCTCGTGTTATTTTTGGCCCTGCCGTGGCTGGCTCAGTTTGGCAGTAGTTGGGCCCTGTTTAACGATTTTTATCAAGCGGGCAGTTTAGTGTTTGGCGGCGGTCATGTGGTGTTGCCATTACTTGAACAAGGCCTGCAAGGGCAAGTGAGCCAAGATACCTTTTTATTTGGCTATGCCGTCGCGCAAGCTGTGCCGGGGCCTATGTTTAGCTTGGCTGCATTTTTGGGTGCGTATTTAGAACTTTCGCCATTTTGGGGCGCGTTACTGGCCACTTTAGCGATCTTTTTACCCGGCTTGTTGTTGGTGCTGGCGTTTTTACAAAGCTGGCAGCAACTCTCTCTTAAACCTTGGTTTGCCAGTGCCAGTGCGGGCATTAATGCTGCTGTGGTGGGGCTATTGCTAGCAGCCTTGTATCAGCCTGTATTTACTAGCGCTGTGCAGGGACCTATTGATATGGTAGGGGTAATGATAGGTTTGTTTTTACTGCGGATCATTAAGCTTAAAGTGCTATGGTTAGTATTATTGGCGCTGTTGTGGAGTGGCATAGGGTATCAGTTTTTTGGTCTAGTTTAATAAACAAACAAAGCGTTAACTATGGACCAGCCGAATATTGATGCGCGTGATTTTGACCAACAGCAATTTAAAGATAGCTGCCTAATTGAGTGAGTAGTTTGAAGCAAGTAAGTCGTGATTATTTGATATTGGCTTTAGTGGTTAATATCGTCATTGTGGTAGCGGGAATTATTTCCCGTCCTATTTTGCCACTT
Organism: Motilimonas thetidivivens; assembly: GCF_046452435.1. NCBI lineage: Bacteria > Pseudomonadati > Pseudomonadota > Gammaproteobacteria > Alteromonadales > Motilimonas > Motilimonas thetidivivens. Next base: position 99,010 of record NZ_JBKFDK010000011.1, on the reverse strand, counting down.
GATGAAACGAGATACATTTCTGTTGCATGGGAGATGTGGTCAAATGGCGAATGGTTAGTCCCGCATATTAATGGGGAAACATATTCTCATAAACCGCCGCTGCTGTTTTGGCTGCATGGCTTAATTTGGAGCTTATTCGGCACCGGAGAGTGGGTTTCTCGCTTGGTTGTTCCCGTTTTTGTTATGTTGAACCTCATTCTTGTGCGTAAGTTAGCACAGGCTATTTACCCAGAAAGCAAAATAGCATCTGCCATCTCACCGTTAATATTACTTAGCTTCGTCATTTGGTTTCTCTACTCCGGCATGATTATGTTTGATCTGATTCTGACTGTCTTTTGCCAAGGTGTATTGTTAGCTCAATTGTATTTTTTGCGTACTCAACAAAAGCGTTGGGTATGGTTTGGCGGGGGAGCATTAGGTTTAGCCTTATTGACTAAGGGACCTGTGATTCTGGTTTTTTTTGTTTCCTTTACCATTTGTTCCATTTTTTGGCGCAGTGAATCTCAGTTACGTTTACGTGAAGTCGTTATTGCGGCTAGTTCCATGTTTGCCATTGCTCTCGTGGTCATTGCTGCGTGGGCTGTGCCTGCCGCCATCAGTGGTGGTGATGAATATGCGCGCGCTATTTTTTGGGGGCAATCGGTTGGGCGTGTTAAAGATTCATTTGCTCATGCTCGTCCGTTTTATTGGTATGTACTGTTGTTACCTGCCATGTTGTTTCCTTGGTTTTTCTTGTCGGGTTTTTGGCGCAGTAAGCCTTGGCAGCTGACTGATCGTAGCGATAAATTGTGCTTATCCTTCATTGCTTTGGTTTTGTTTGTGTTTAGCTGCTTTAGTGGCAAGCAACCGCATTACTTATTGCCCATGCTGCCGGTATTGGCTGTGTGGTTAAGTGCTAAGCTTGAGATCGATCTGTTTGAGCGTGAACCCGTTGTGGTTGGCTTTATTGCCTTGATTTGTGCCACTATGTTGAGTGCGCCTTGGTGGGTTGGTAGTGTGTTTAAGCGTGCGGATGTGCTTGAAGTGAATTGGCTTTGGCTGATAGTCCCTGTGATAATGCTAGTCTTAGTGAGTATCAGGCAGTGTTTCTCTCATCATAGGCTAGCATTAAACTTGGTCGCGGTGTTGGTTAGTTTGTCAGCGGCCGTAGGCTCTGTCTCACCTATCCTTCATAACCTGTATGATGTGACAAGAGAGTCGAAAATTATCTCACAATTACAACAGCAAGGTGAGCAAGTGGCCTATATGGGGAAATACCATAATACCTTTGCCTTTGCTGGCAAGCTGACTTACCCATTGGTTGAGGTGCGCTCTGACGCCGAGCTAGAGCAGTATGTGACGAGCACTAAGGGATATACCATCTTGGTTAAGAAAAAAGTCGATCAAGCGCTTCAAGGTATCGCACATTATGAAACGCCATATCGAGGGCGTCGTTTGTTGATTATTGAAAATGCGCAATTGGTTTCATATCTGGCTGAAAACAAGCGTTAATTATTCTGTTTTAGTCAGTATTTACTTTTGACAACAGCGCATCAGCGCTGCTGTCTTGGCGTGAGTGTTATTCAACACAAGCGATCATCTTACTAAACACTGGATGGCTGGAAGGGTGTTCGGCGATTTCTAGCACATCTTCCAGTTTCAATGTTTGTTGGGTAATTTGATCAAGGCGTTGATCTTTGCCTACCAACAACCAAATTTTACTGTGCTGTTTGTCTTGCATCGGCATACACAAGATACCTTCCACGTTAAACGCGCGACGCGCAAACAGGCCACACACATGAGACATTACGCCGGGGTGGTTATTTACTTTAAGCTCTAAGATGGCACATTGGCTAAAATCACTCATGCGTTACGCTCCTCAATTAAGTCTTTGTTGGCTGCGCCCGGTGGCACCATAGGAAATACCATTTCTTGTTCTGAGATTGGCACGTTTATGAGTACTGGACCCGGGGTATTTAATGCTTCAATTAACATGGCTTTGGCATCGGTTGCCTTGCCTAAATCAAAGCCGCTGGCACCCATGGCTTGGGCCATGAGGGCGAAGTCTGCGGTGCGCTGGTTATTAACCGCAGAGTAGTTTTCGTTGTAAAACAATTCCTGCTGTTGGCGTACTAGGCCAAGGCGGGCATTGTTAATAACCACAACTTTAACGTTAAGATTGTGCTCAACGGCGGTGTCAAACTCTTGTATGTTCATCATGATGCTGCCATCACCGCTGATACATAGAGACAAGCGCTCAGGATCGGCTAAGGCTGCACCAATGGCTGCAGGCAGGCCGTAACCCATAGTACCTAGGCCGCCAGAGCTGCTCCATTGGCGATCGCGCACAAACGGATAAACCTGTGCTGTCCACATTTGATGCTGGCCTACGTCTGTAGATACATTGGTATTATCACCGACAATTTCTGCTACGGTTTTGATCAGGCTATACGGGTTGCTGAGATCGTCTTGGGTTGGCAGTGGAATACCGTGGTGTTCATTTAACCATTTGATTCGGCTTACCCACTCAATGCGCTGCTGTGGTTCGCAGTTGGTCAGCAGGGCCTTAATACACGCGCCCACATCGGCGTTCACCGCCAGCGTTGGTGTTTTTAGTTTGCCAATTTCGCTGCGGTCAATTTCAATATGTAAAACAGCAGCTTGTGGACAAAATTCGCTGATTTTACCAGTGGCGCGATCGTCAAAACGCACGCCTGCACCGATTAATAAATCACACTCTTCGAGGGCAATATTACTGCCTTTTGAACCGTGCATACCGAGCATGCCCATATGCAGTTCATGGCCGTGAGGGAACACGCTTAAGCCAAGGAAGGTGGAAACCGCAGGAATGCCGAGTTTTTCGGCCAAGGCAACTAACTCTTCACTGCTACCTGATTGGATAACGCCTGCGCCTACCATCAACATAGGACGTTCGGCTTGGGCAATCATTTGTTGCATTTGTTGCAGTTGCGCTAGCGTTGGCTGTGGTAATGGGGTGGCAACGCCTGGCTCAGGTAATTCATCAATTTCGATGATTTGGTTTTGTACGTCTTTAGGAATATCGATAGCAACGGGACCTGGGCGACCCGAAGTGGCAATGCGAAACGCGGCGGGGATCACTTCGAGTAATTCTTCGGCTGAGCGTACCAACCAGTTATGTTTAGTAATAGGCACCATCAAGCCAAAAGTATCAATTTCTTGAAACGCATCGGTGCCCAGCATGCTACTAGGCACTTGTGCGGTGATGGCAATGATCGGAATCGAATCCAGATGCGCGTCAGCGATAGCGGTGATTAAGTTGGTTGCACCTGGGCCAGAGCTACTCATACACACGGCGGGTTTGCCGGTGACTCGCGTCATGCCTTGGGCAATAAAGCCCGCACCTTGTTCGTGGCGGGTTAAGATATGTTGTATCTGACTACCCGGTAAGGCATCGTAAAGCGGCAGTGCTGCGCCGCCAGGAAGCCCAGCGATTTGCGTAATACCTTGACGCTCAAGTAATTTTATAACGAGCTGTGCACCGCTAATTTTCATCTCTTGCCTCTCTTGCTATCAATTTCTTTTGGCATAAAAAAACCCCCTTGGGCTTGCGCCGAAGGGGGTTTAAATTGGTAAAACCCGCTACGGCAAACAGCTAACCACGACGACAACCACGACAGTGACGACGTGTTGTAGTTGTTTGATTAGGTTTGCAGCAATAGCCAGTTTCATGATTATGTTCCTTGTTATATGAAGCTCAAGTTAGCAAATGACGTCTCTAGGCGCAAACTTCAAATCGGTTAAAACACGATAAATAATCACTGTTTTCAGTGTTTTTAACTTTCAAACTGGCTGCGAATAGCGCTGATTTGAAACTATATACTGCAATACTTTGCTTGCTTAGGACTATTGGGTTGCCTGTTTGCATTTTATTAGTTTTATCTTGTTTTTTTATGAGTTGGTTTATTGCTTAACATTTTCTGTCACAGGCGTGGCATTGGCTATCGCGGTAATGGCGTTGTTAAGTTGGAATAGCCACAGCTTTTGGGTTAAGGGATCTAGCTGTTGGGTATCTATGATATTCGCTGCTAACGTGATCTGCTGATCTTGGATCTCGATATGTGTTTGCTGATTGATTTGAGCCTTAGCGCGCAGGTAGTCGGATTGAATTTGCTCGGGTAGCTTGATGGTTTTGATGCGCCAGCGGTTATCTTCTCGGACTAGCTCAACCAACTCATCGATATAGGCGGTTTGCTGTTTCGTCTGTTCTTTGGATATCGGGCTGAATTTGACCGCAACCTTGACTTTGGTTGGCGTAAGGTAAGGCAGCCAATAGCTTTGTTGCTGGGTTTCGACTAAGTAAGCTTGATCCATGTTGAGGTTGAAGTGCTGTTGCAATGCTGCTTCTAGAGCGAACAGGTGTGCGACATCTTGATTGTCTTGCTCGCTTTGCTCACTAAGATAATGGCGAACTTGGTTAAACTTTAGTTCTGCGATGGCATTAAAATAGTCTTTGGTGACTTGCTCTGAGCGCGCGTTTTCGCCAAGTAGACTGGCGCAAAATAATAGTAATAGGACAAAGCCAGCAAAAATGAGTAAAGGCGCTGGAAGTGATTTTTTTCTCGACATGAATGATTCCGGTGTCACGTAAGTTTGGGCAAATTAGCATTAAACCGATGACGGTACAATCACCATCGTTATCTCGGCCGTCTCCAAGCAAGCGTTCTGTTAACTGTGCTGAAGATTGCGTAAAGCGTACAGTTTATGATCTTGCCATCTACCTGCTATTTTCAAGTAATCTTTGGCTAGCCCTTCATACTCAAATCCCAATCGAGTTAATAAGCGCTCACTTCGGTCATTGTTTAGCATATGAGCGGCCATGATGCGATGTAGGTTTTGCTCATGGAATATATAGTCAATACAGGCTTGGCAAAGCAGTTGCATTTTGCCTTGGCCTTGGTGTTGCTGATCGATTGAATAGCCCAAATAGCAAGCTTGAAACACGCCCCGAATAACCCCGGTAAAGTTAATGCTCGCTATCATCTGAGCGCTTTTCTGATCTAATGCGGCGAAATGAAAGGCGGTGCCTTGTTGCCATTGCTGTTGATTGTTTTTGAGTACCGCTTGCCACGTGGTCAATTGGTAATATTGTTGGCTGCGAATCGGCTCCCAAGGGCTAAGGTGTGCCTTATTGCGCCTTTGATAATCAAGGATTAAAGGGGCATCACTGACTTGTAGAGGTGTAATTAAACAGTCGGCTGCGCTGAGGATAGTTCGTGCTTGTTTCATAGGTCCGCTTGGTGATGATGACCACGGCAATCTTAGCATTATTGCACTAAGATTGCCGAGCCCCCACTAAGCAGAAATGGCGCTTAATTTGTTTGGCGCTAAGCTGTCAGTGATACAGTCTTTAAGCCATTGATGACTTTTATCTTGTTCACGTTGAGCCAACCAAGTCAGGTAAATGTCCAATTGTTTTTTGCTAAATGGACTGGGTTGCCAGTTTAGTAGGCGTTTGGCATCACTATTATCTAAGCTTGATTTCGGTACTAGGGTTAGCACTTGAGTTTGCGCTGCTAATGATAGTGCTGCTTGATAAGAGGTCAATTTGTAATCGACTTTAACCTTGTCTTTATTGGTTAGACAACGCTGTGGTTCGACCACGGCAAAACTCTCATTGAGGATGGTCGCTAAATCTGCCCCATGATTAATCCGAGGGTGAACGCAGCTATATGCCAGAATTAATGTCTCAGAGCAGATTTTTTCACTGTATAGATCTTCGCCTTGGTAGGGCTGGGTATCTAAAATGAAGTCTAACCGGTTGTATTTTAGAGCATCAATGTCCATCTTTTGTTGGCTATTGATGCGTACATTTGGCGATGATTGGCTTAGTTGCGAAAGCACACTGGTGAGTAAAATAGGCTCTAATGCAGATGGCATTGCCAAGTTAAATTTTAGGATGATCTGACTGGCCGCTAGGTCATCTTGAGGCAGTGCTTGGCCGATGGTTTTCAGCGCTTCATTAATAGGTTGGTAGAGGCTTTTGGCTAATGCGGTCGGTTGCATGATACCGCCACTACGATAGAACAAGTCATCGTTGAACTTTTTACGTAAACGATTAAGCCCTAGGCTCATAGCGGGTTGCGACATGTTAAGGACGCGGGCTGCTTTAGAGACATTTTGTTGCTCCATGACAGCAACAAATAGCGTTAATAAGTTTAAATCTAGATTACGAAGTTGTAGTTGCATTGCAAGCCTCATCACTTATCTATCTATGGGAGTTGTACTCCGTCACACGACAAAGTGGCGAGTCCTTGCCAGAATAGGTGAATTGTAGCGGGTGGAAACTGAACGCAAGCTGAATGGGTATATTTAAGGTAAATTACACTTGGTAGTTAAAATAAATTTTGTTTACTCAATCGTGCATGATCTAGGGTTGAGCTAAACCACAAGCTGCAACGGATTATTGGCTATTGCTTTTAATGTCACTGCTTTTTTTAGATAATGGCACCCCACAATTTAGGCTCGGTCGAAATATGTCACAATCACGTCCTCCATTTGATAAGAAAAAATTTGCTAAGAATTTTAAAGATCAAGATGCAGTTAACTCGCTAAAAGTTCCTCCCCATTCGTTTGAAGCAGAGCAATCTGTGCTAGGTGGGGTGATGCTAGACAATCAAGCGTGGGATCGGGTAGCGGAAGCCGTTGTCGATAAGGATTTTTACTCGCGCCCCCATCGTTTGATTTTTCAGGCCATGGAAAGCTTGGCTAATGCGGGCGATCCAATCGATTTGATTACGGTTTCTGAATTACTAGAGCGTGATCAGCAATTAGAAGATGTGGGGGGCTTTACTTATTTAGCTGAAATTGCCAAAAACACCCCCAGTGCTGCCAATATTTCCGCTTACGCAAATATAGTGCGTGAGCGCGCGGTGGTGCGTGAACTCATTGGTGTCGCCAATGAGATTGCCGAAGCGGGTTATGATCCTGAAGGGCGCAGCAGTGATGAGTTACTCGATTTTGCCGAGAGTAAGGTATTTAAAATTGCCGAATCTCGCGCTAATGAAAGTGAGGGGCCGCAGGGCATAAACAGTATTCTTGAAAAAACCGTCGATAAGATCGAGGAGCTATTTAAAAACCCGCAAGATGGTGTGACAGGTGTTTCCAGTGGGTATGCCGACTTAGATAAAATGACGGCAGGTTTTCAGCCGTCGGATTTGATTATTGTTGCGGCGCGCCCTTCGATGGGTAAAACCACCTTTGCGATGAACTTAGCTGAACATGCAGCCATGACCCAAGATAAGCCGGCGATTATCTTCTCTTTGGAGATGCCGTCCGAACAAATCATGATGCGTATGCTGGCCTCTTTGGGGCGGATTAACCAAGGTAGTATTCGTACCGGCCAATTAAATGATGATGACTGGGCGCGCTTGTCCTCGACCATGGGTTTGCTTTTAGAAAAGTGCAACATGTTTGTCGATGATAGCTCTGGGTTAACGCCTACTGAATTACGCTCTCGTGCCCGCCGTATTGCTAAAGACCATGGCGGTGTGTCGATGATTATGGTGGATTACTTACAATTAATGAGAGTGCCTGCGTTAAGTGACAACCGAACCTTAGAAATTGCTGAGATATCTAAGTCGCTTAAAGCGCTGGCCAAAGAGCTGAAATGTCCTGTTATTGCTTTATCTCAGTTGAACCGAAGCTTGGAGCAACGCGCAGATAAACGTCCGATTAACTCGGATTTACGTGAATCAGGCTCGATCGAGCAAGACGCCGACTTAATTATGTTTATCTATCGTGATGAAGTCTATAACGAAGACAGCGCGGAAAAAGGCGTTGCCGAAATCATTATAGGTAAGCAACGTAATGGTCCAATTGGTAGGGTAAGGTTAACGTTTCAGGGCCAATTTTCCCGTTTTGATAATTATGCTGGCCCTGCATTTGATGATGAGTACTAACCCCATTTTTTTCTTATATATCAGGTCTAACGGCCCTAGGGATATGGCATGAAAGCGGCTACCGCAGTCATTAACTTAAATGCATTACGTAACAATTTAAATCAGCTCAGGCAGATGGCGCCTCAGGCCAAAGTGTTGGCGGTTGTTAAAGCGAATGCTTATGGTCATGGGTTGGTGCCCATCGCCCATGCCATTGATGCTGATGCGTTTGGCGTGGCTAGGATTGAAGAGGCCTTAGCACTGCGATCGGGCGGGATAGTAAAGCCGATTGTGCTGCTTGAGGGATTTTTTAACGCCAGTGATTTGCCTATTTTGGTGGCTAATAATATTCAAACAGCGGTTCATAACATTGAACAGCTTAATGCTCTTGAGCAAGCATGCTTGGAGAGTCCAGTTAAGGTTTGGCTGAAAGTTGATACTGGCATGCATCGTTTGGGCGTGCATCCAGAAGAGTTTGAGCAAAGTATGGCTCGCCTGCAAGCTTGTGCTCAGGTGTCGCAGCCGATCAATGTGATGACGCATTTTAGTTGTGCAGATGAGCCAGAAAGACCTGAAACGGCAGCGCAAATTGGCTTATTTGAACAGTTAACCCAAAGTGTAATCGGTTATAAATCCATGGCCAATTCTGCTGGAGTGATGGCGTGGCCAAAGGCCCATGGTGATCTGATTCGCCCCGGCATCGCGCTGTATGGCGTGTCGCCATTTGAGCAAGGTGATGCCAGCGATTATGCGTTAGTGCCTGTGATGACCTTAACATCGAGCTTGATAGCGGTACGAACTCATCGTGCTGGTGAGCCTGTCGGTTATGGCGGTGTTTGGCGCTCAGATCGCGACACTAAACTCGGTGTAGTCGCCATAGGTTATGGTGATGGTTATCCTCGCAATGCCCCCACTGGCACGCCCGTATATATTAATGGTCGAATTGTGCCTGTGGTGGGCCGTGTTTCTATGGACATGATGACCGTAGACTTGGGGCCAGATGCGATGGATAGAGTGGGTGATGAAGTGATCCTTTGGGGGGAGCAATTACCCGTCGAGCAAGTTGCGAGAGCGATAGGTACGATTGCCTATGAGCTCGTCACCAAATTAACTTCGCGGGTGCCGTTAAGTTTTATTTCTCATCCTTGAGTATGATTGACAGCGTGATGAAACTAAGTATTAATAGTAGGTGGCTCTGCTTTTGGTTTTATTGATAGTTTTTATCGATTGATTTAATTGCTTTAAACGATTCGCAAATTACCTCAACTTGAGCCATTATTTATCCCGTATTTAGTTGATAACCCAAACTTTTCAAAGAGGAAATTAAAGATGGTATTAGTAGGAAGAGAAGCTCCTGACTTCACAGCAGCAGCGGTACTAGGCAACGGTGAAATCGTTGATAACTTTAACTTCAAAGAGTTTACAAAGGGTAAAGCTGCAGTTGTTTTCTTCTACCCACTGGATTTCACATTTGTATGTCCGTCTGAGCTAATCGCGTTCGACAAGCGTTTCCAAGATTTCCAAGACAAAGGCGTTGAAGTTATCGGTGTTTCTATCGATTCACAATTCTCTCACAATGCATGGCGTAACACAGCTATCGCTGACGGCGGTATCGGTGCGGTTAAATACCCACTAGTTGCTGATGTTAAACATGAAATCTGTAAAGCATACGACGTTGAGCACCCAGAAGCTGGCGTGGCTTTCCGTGGCTCTTTCTTAATCGATACCAACGGCGTTGTTCGTCACCAAGTGGTTAACGATCTTCCTCTAGGCCGTAACATCGACGAAATGCTACGTATGGTTGATGCACTAAACTTCCACGAGAAACACGGTGAAGTTTGTCCGGCACAGTGGCAAGAAGGTAAAGAAGGTATGACAGCTTCTCCAGAAGGTGTTGCTAAGTATCTTTCTGAGCACACTGACGACCTATAATCAGGATCTTGGATCTAAATAGTAAAAGCCGCATCTTAGATGCGGCTTTTTTATTTTCAAACCTAAACCACCTACTTCAGCAGATGGTTATCATAGTCGCTTGAATAATTGACTAGAGGCTAGTCAAAGCAGATCTCAAGGGTGGCATTACCAAATTCAGTCGTAAAAGGCATTAATACCTTTTTTCCTTCTGATTTGTGAGAAATGGTGTGAGCCTTGCCTGAAACCACGACTGGAGTAGCCATATTAAAGTCGTAGCCTTTTTCTGCGAGTAGTCGCTTTGCTCCCCCAGTAACCATATTGGTTATTTCGCCAACCATATCTGATACTTCATTATCTATGGTAGCTGGAGCTTCGCCTAGCATACGTTTCATGATTTCTAGGGCTAAGGATTCCTCAAAGCTAATTGAAAAAGAGCCTTTCGCTTCTGAACTTACCATGCCTATCAAGCCAGACACATCACCACGGGCGATATTGTCTTGCTTCAATTTTGGCTTTCCTGGTTTTAACTCTAATTGTGCCATGGTTTGCAACACGTTCATTAAAGAGCTAAGAAAAGGGTTTACAAATTCTACATTCATACACGTGTTCTTTTATGAGTTAGGTTGTCGCTTTTCTTGGCATGGTTGGCAAATGCCATGAGCTTCAAGGGTGGTATTTGAAATACTGAAGCCATGGTGTTGCGCTTGCACAGAAAAAGCTTTATCTATGGTTTCGTCATGTAACTCTATGACAACCCCACAATGGTCGCAAATTAACAATTGCATCGGATGCTGTGTGCCAAAATGTGGGCATAGTATATAAGCATTAATCGATTCAATCTTATGGATAAAACCTTGCTCAAGTAAAAAATCTAAGGCGCGATAGATAGTGGGCGGTTTGGCGCCTTTTTCTGTTTCACGCAATCTATCAAGCAAGTAATAAGCACTAATTGACCCATTTTGTTCGGCCATGATGCTAAACACTTTTTGCCGTATTGGTGTAAATCTAACCGCTCGTTGTTGGCAAATCTGCTCGGCTCGTTGAAGTAAGTCTATCGCGTTATTTGGCATATCATTGGTTTATTTAATAGCGAGAGAGAAATACTACCATTATTTCTTGATCTATAAAGCACAAGCTTAGAGACTCGTTAACTGAGTCGGTTTTCAATTAACAATCAATACCAGCACTGCTAAGTATAGAATTGAAATGGTAAGTTGTTGCCTCAAATACGATGGCAACATCATTTTTTCAAGATCTTGTGACTAATCGCAAATTGTCACCCAATATGCCTTAGTCGTTAATTTATTGAGCGTTTTCTCCGTTTGCGTTGGTGTATAGATGGAAGCAATAAAGCCATTGATAGGATCAATAAGAAATAGCAACTGGTTGCGGGCGCCTGCAGTGGAAAATCCACCGAAATGTGAATGAGCATACCGACTATTGCCATCACACAAGCTAATGCGACGCCTTTAACTAAGGGATCTTCGCGCTTGATAAACTGGCGCAAAGCAACCACAAAGGCAATCAAAATGGCTAGCCCTAATAACCCCGTACCAATAAATCCCGATTCAAATAGAAATTGAATATACTCATTATGGGCATGGTCGTAAAAGGAATATATTCCGTGCTCATTAAAGCGTTGGAACTCGGAATAAAAACTACCCGCGCCATAACCGCTCCAAGGTCTTTGTTCGATTGCGGTTAAAGCAAATTCAACCACATTATCACGCGTCTCGGCCTCAAGACTGGTCGCCACCAGTCGTTCTTTTACCTTTTCTAAGCCAAACCAAGTACTCACAATAACGGTGTCGATGATAAAAATGCTGGCGACCAAGATGTACAAGCTTTTCGGTTTGTTTTTATAAAATAACAGCAGTAACACTGAGCCTAAGGTGAGGGCACTGAAAAAAGCGGTGTTGCCCATGCGTGAACGAGTCAGTACCAAGGCGATCACCATGATGACTAAGGCCATGCGTATTAGTGCCTTGGTGGTTAAGAAGGTGGCAAAAAACTGTGCGATGGCCTGTTTTATATTTTGATGCTGGCTATGTTGCAATTGGGACACCAGTAGACCAAAGCCAAGACAAAGGGTAAGCATGAGGAAATTGGCTAAATGGTTATGATAAACGAATGAGCCAGCAGCACGATTGTTTAGCGGTAAAGAAAAGACCGGAGTGGGATCGATTTGTGCAAGCACCAGAAAAGCGCCATAGAAGCCTTGTAATACACCACTTAAGATCATGATATAGGCTAAATGAGTCATCTGTTGATGATGGGTGATGAATAAGCCTACGAGTATTACTAACCAGATATAACTTATTGTTTTAAGTAATTGGATCCAAGTCTGCGCCGGATCGGTGCTAGCAAGTCCGTTTAAGCTCGATATATTGACAGCAAAATATTGCAGAGCACTCCAAAGTGCAAACAAGACCAGAGGTACCAATAACCACTTTACTCGTGATATGGCTGCTTGCCATTGGCGGGAAGGAAAGCAATATAGCGCAGTGAGCATGATGGCGCTCAGCCAAATTTCATTGATAGACCAAAGCCAAGGTCGGTTACCGCCAAGAGGCAAGGGCAGGTAGAAAACGAACAGTAAAAAAGCCCAGTAACAACCTTTTTGCATAGCAGACATAGCGAGGGATCCAGAAATGAAAAAAGGGCGTTAGACGCCCTTTCAATATGCGTGAATACGATTAGTTTGGTGACGCAGTCAAACCGCCACCACCAGTGCCGCCGCCATTACCTGTAGTGGTTGGCGTGGTGCCTGCCGCAACATTTGGCCCACCGGCTGCCGTTGCTTCAAGCTCTGCTGTATCCGCACCCGATGCAGCATAACCAGCTAATAGGGTGTCTTCTGGAACTTCCAGCTCGAGGGCGCGTTTAGCAATGCTTAAACGTAATGCCAATGTGGCTTCTTCTGTTGCACCTATACTGGCGATCGTAGTGGCAATAATGTCGAGTTGTGCTTCATCGGCCGAATTATTGATCGCGGTTTCTAACAAGGTTAAAAGGAGCGCTTCATCATCTTTGACCAATTCAACAGCAGCAACAAGAATGTCATCTTGGATTTGTGCATCAAGAGATTGGCTAGCAACAAGCGCCTGAGCCAACAGTGCGTTGACATCTTGGTTTGGCTGCAGGGCAATGACACTGAAACTTTGCGCGAGTAGCTCAGGGGTAGTTTGAGCAATTTGAGCAAACAGCTTTTCGCTGGTTTCTCCAGCGGCTAAGGCATTATTGATGCTATCGCTAAGGCTGATACCTGCAGACATATCGTCGCTGATGTTAGCGTGAGCCGTGCCCGTTAGTAAAACAGCACTTAACAGGATATGTTTGATTGGCAGTTTCATTGCTACTTCCCTGTAGGGTTAAATTAAAAAATCAAGCCGATTTTAGGGGCTACCGCTAAATAACTCAAGACAGAATAAGTATTAGATAGATTAATTTTTTATGGCGCCCGGTTTAGCGACTAAGTAGCCTTGAAAGCCATCGACTAACAATTCTTTCGCGGTATCTAACTCTTGCTGCGTTTCTATGTGTTCGGCGATCACCTTAGTATCGATGCCGTGTGCAATTTGCACTAAGGTCTTTAAGAAAAACTGATTATCTTTGTGCTGCTCAAGCTGCCTTATATAGCTACCATCAATTTTTAAGAAATCGGGTTTAAGTGATTGAATATAGCTAAAAGATGTAAAGCTAGTGCCAAAGCGATCAATCGATAATAGTGTGCCAGCTTGCTTTAGCTCGCTAACTAATGCTTTTAATGCAACAAGAAAATGATTGGCACTGGTTTCGCTAACTTCAATAATTAGCCTCGATGCGAGCTGAGGAGATTTTTTAATTTGTTCTAAAACAAATTGTTGAAAACCTTCTTCGGCCAAAGAGCTGCCTGCAAGGTTGATTGACAATGAAACTTGATTTGATTCATTTAGGGTGGCCATTACTTCTTTGAATATGGCTTGATCCAATGCTTTGGTTTGGTTAATGCGGTTAGCTGCAGAAAATACGTCACCTGTATTAAGCGGATTGCCTTCACTGTCGATGAATCGTGTTAAGGTTTCGTAATATAGAGTTTGCTTTTGCTCATTGACAATTGGCTGAAAAACTAACTTGATGCGGTTTTGCTCAATAATATTGTTAATGATGCCATGCCAGTCACTGCGTTGGGTCGCGGTGTTGTCTTGATTGGCAATACTGATCTTACAGCCGTTTTGGATTGAGTGGCTGATTTGGTTATCGAGTTGCGCTAACACTGCACCAGACTGCTGGCCTTCTTGGTAGCGTACAAAGGCGCCAGCAACTTTGCTGTTTGCTTGATTTAAGGTTTGATTCAGTAGCGGCTCGATTTGCGCTAATACTTCGATATCGGTATTGGGCATAATCACGGCGAACTCGGCACCCTGTAAGCGGAAAAACGAACTTTGAGGTTGCTCACTAAAGTTTTGCTTTAACTTCATTGAAAGGGTTTTCAAGTGGCGATCCGCTTCTTGATAGCCCAATTCTTCATTTAACTCTTGTAGGCCTTGCAGTTGAAATAAACCAACTAAGCCACTGTTATTGGATTTTTTCGATTCCAATTCCAGTGCGAGTTTAGACATGAAGCTACGTTTGTTACCAAAGCCCGTTAAGGTATCCATAAAGGCTTGTTGACGCATATTTTCGGCGTAGCTAGAAATTTCATCAAAATTTCGTTTCAAAGCCGCCGCCATGCGGTTAAATGCTTCTACAACAATGCGAAGTTCACGCGCTTTTGGCTGCATAGTGATAGGGCTAAAGTCTTTGTCGGCAATGGCATTGGCTTTAGCTTCGATAGCGCTTAAGGGGCGTAAAATTAAGCGCAGTAGTAGCCAACCAGTAAACAGCGCCAAAATAAATATAATACCCGATGAGATAAAGGTGTTATTGGCCATTTGCCAAAGTTGATAGTAAGCCAAGCCCGGATTACTTTGGATTTTCATGGTGGCAACAATGCGCCAGCCATCGTTAATTTCGGTTTGATTAACGGGTGGGTTTAACGGGAAAAGAGAAATAAACCAGTTCGGAATGCCTTCAATTTGAGTGGGGTATTCACGTTCAACAATGGGCGTACCATCAATACGGTAAAGTTTAATAGAGCGGTAATATCCCGAGTCAAAAATACTGTTGACCGTTGTCTCTATCATAGCTACATCATCTAAGCCGATGATATTGCTCAGGGATAATCCTAAAGATGTCGCGGCATCTTGGCTGTGTGAATTGAGTTGCTCTTCAAGATAATTTTGGCTTTCTTGGATATTGGTGATTAAGTTGGTGAGAAAACACATTAAAATTACACCAAACAACATGCCATTTAGGCGGGCAAATAAGCTCATATCTATTCTCTACTGGCCTTGTTCAATCCGTTTAATTAGTTTAACCCAGGGGGCAAACCCTCTGCGTTGCTTAACCTTGTTACCTAAGCCTTGGGCTTTAGCCATCCATAATCCCTGACCATTGAAGCTATAAACCGGGCGTAAATCGCGGCGTTGCTGAGCACTTAAGATATCACGATTAATATTATCAAGCACTAGAGGGTATGCCCCAGGTTCGGGTAGGTAAATCACAACCATGTGAGCTTGGTTGTAATCTAGTGCTTTAACATACATCATTCGCAACTTATCTTCGTCAACTCCCAGTGCTCTTAGGGTAAAATATTTAGCGATAGAAAAATCTTCGCAATCGCCCCCAGCCGTGATCAAGGTTTCTAATGGTGTCGCCCAATAATCCTCTTGTCGCCAATGCGAGATATCATCGACAAACTCGATCTGTTGGTTAAAGAAATCGTTCACCAATTTAAGTTTGTCATACTCGCCTAGGTGTTGGTTACCTTCAATTAATTGTTGCCATGAACGGACGCGGTGATGAGCTCGATTGCCATGCTCTTCCTTTACCTGCTCCAGTATAGCGGGAGTCAGGTATTGTTGAATATTGATAGCCGGGATAGCCAGCGCGACAAGGCTTAAAGCAAACAGGATAGATTTGAGCATTGTCATCGAGGTCATTGGGAAAAGAGTCATCTAAAAGTCATTTGCTATTGTATTTAGCCTACCTTATTTATTCTCATGAGACTAAAGGTTTGATTCAATTTGTATTAGATTTTTTTTGTTAAAATGTCAAAGAAACACCTTGAGCATAACTGTCAAGTCTATTAACATAGCGCGGCATAAAAATGCTACCCAAATCAAGTTTTGGTCTGGCAATAAATAAATAAAACAATTGCACATCACAAGCACTGCAACAAAAAAGACAACTTTTTACTGTAAGCTCTCACAACAAAATATAACAACATAGGCACTGCCCACTGACGGGGAGCGCGGCGTTAGCAATAAAGGAATATAATCCATGGGCGCACAAGGCCATATCCGTACGTTTGGTAAATCATCGAGCTTTTTTTATCGATTAATCGATATTGCCTTTGTTTCTCTATCGCTACTTATCTCGCTGTCTATTTTTGAACAAGCTTTTAATGTCCACTACTTCGCGGTTGCCTTGTTGGCGACTGTTGGCTTCACTATTGCTGCGGAAAGCGTGGATTTGTATCGCTCATGGCGAGGCAGTAATTTTAGTTACTTAGCAACGTTGACGACGTTAGCTTGGTTTGTTGTTTGTGCGGTTTTAATGTTGCTTGCCTATTTTACCAAGTTAGGTACTGACTATTCACGTTTGGTTATAGGTTGGTGGTTTGTTATTGCTTGGGGTGGTTTGCTGAGTTGGCGCGTGGTGCTGCGATTCTATCGTGCGCAAATGCGCCGTAATGGCCTTAATACGCGTAATGCCGTGGTGATAGGGGTAACGCCGCAAGCCATTTCGTTGGTTAAAAATTTACAACGTCATCCTGAAATAGGGGTGAAAGTGCTGGGTTTTTATGATGACCGCGATACCAGCCGTTTAGATCAAGATCTTCCTGCGCGATTACGTGGTAACGCTGAACGAGCCCTCAAACTTGCCAAAAAAGGTGCGGTTGAACGGGTTTACATTGCCTTGCCGATGCATGCAAAAGATCGTATTGCTCACCTTCTTTCTGAGTTTGCCGATACCACGGCTTGTACCTATTTAGTTCCCGACTTTTTTACTTACAACTTGCTTCATTCGCGTTGGGACTCCGTCGGTGATATTCACACCTTAAGTGTGTTTGATACGCCTTTTAATGGCTTAAGCAGCTGGATCAAACGCCTAGAAGATATCGTGCTATCAAGCATGATATTAGCCTTAATTTCCCCCGTACTTATTGCCATTGCGGTGGCGGTAAAGTTAACGTCGCCAGGCCCTGTGATCTTTAAACAATTTCGTTACGGCTTAGATGGTCGCAAGATTAAGGTTTGGAAATTTAGGTCTATGTCGACCATGGATAACGGCGCAAAAGTGGTTCAAGCGACTAAAAACGATCCTCGCGTGACTCCGCTAGGTAGTTTTTTGCGTCGTACTTCTTTAGATGAATTACCTCAGTTTATTAATGTACTACAGGGTTCAATGTCGATAGTTGGGCCGCGCCCGCATGCGGTTGCTCATAACGAAGAGTATCGCGTGTTGGTTGAGCGTTACATGCTACGCCATAAGGTCAAGCCCGGCATTACCGGTTGGGCGCAAATTAATGGTTGGCGTGGTGAAACGGACACGTTAGAGAAAATGGAAAAACGTGTTCAATATGATTTGGACTATATCCACCGTTGGTCACTTTGGTTAGACATAAAAATTGTGTTTTTAACTATTTTTAAGGGATTTGTAAGCAAAACTGCTTATTAAGGGAAAATAAATGAAATCATTGCAATTGAATAGCGTATCGCTGTTGAGTTTAAGCTTGGCCACTTGTTTTAGTGTATCTGCTTACGCTGAAGTGACCGCTAATCCTTATGTCACCGAAAACGGCATTGAAATCCTGCCTTTCGTGCAAGCTGAGTTAAAGCACGATGATAACGTGATTAATGCCAGTGACAACGAGAAAAGCTCTTGGGCCAGTGTGATTGAACCAGGTGTAATGGTGAAACTAAACCCGGGTAGTAACGAATACGTTTTACTCTATCGTCTAAGCCAAGGTAACTATTTTAGTTCTCATAACGACGATTACACAGATAACTATGTTGGCTTGAAAGCCGATTGGCAGTTCACGGACCGTCATCGCGCTGGTTTACGCTACGATTTTAATGCAACTCACGAAGAGCGTGGTACCGGCATTTCTGATGGTGCGGGTAACTTGATTGACGAAGTCATTCGCTACCGAACCAACTATGTTGATGCCAGTTATGGTTTCGGTGGTATGGAGGCAACGGGACGCTTTAAGTTTAACTTAGGTTACTTTGATCAACGTTACTCTAATTATCGCAATTTTACCCAATATCGTGATTATGACGAAATGCGCTATGCTGGGGCGTTTTACTACCGCGTTGCGCCAAAGACCAGTTTGTTATTTGAGCTGCTAAAAAATGACAAGCGTTATGATGTGCTTGATGTGTCTGGTACTTCTCGTGATTCCGATGACTACTACGCCTATGTTGGTGCGACTTGGGATACCACTGCGACGGTAACCGGTATTGCAAAGGTGGGTTATCAGAATAAGGACTTTAAAGCTTCAAGTCGTGAAAACTTTGACGGTTTTAGCTGGGATGTGGGCCTAACTTGGCAAGCTAAAGAATACTCTAAGTTTGAAGTGGGCACTCGTCATCGCGCTAAAGATCCAGATCAAGGTGGTGATTACATTGAAGAGTCGTTCTACCGCGCGGCATGGAACCATTACTGGTTAGAGCGCTTATCAAGCAATATCAGCTGGACTTATGTGCGTGATGATTACACGGGCAGCTCAAGACGTGATGACACCGATCAGTATGCATTTGGACTGAATTATGACCTGCGTCGCTGGGTTAATTTAGGGATTGGCTATCGCGTAACTGATAAAGATTCTAACCAAGATGGTTTAGATTACGATAAAAACGTGTTCTTTATCTCTGTAAACATGGTGATGTAAAGACAATGAAAAGGCTTTATTCGGTACTTTTGGCGGTTGCCGCGATGACATTAGCATGGTCTACCCATGCTAATGATTTTGACTCTACTTATAAACTAGGCGCTGGAGATACGATCTCCATCTTAGTTTATGGTGAAGAAGAGCTTTCCATGGAAACCTTGCTCAGTGACAGTGGTCGGATTAACTATCCGTTTCTTGGCCAGATCATGGTTAAAGGCCTTACCATTGAAGATTTGAAAGACACTATACAAAAGGGGTTGAAAGGGGATTACCTGATTGACCCAAGTGTCCACGTTAGTATCGTTGAGTACCGACCATTTTTTATTAATGGTGAAGTAAAGCAGCCCGGTGGCTATGCTTTTCAGCCTGGTTTAACGGTCAATAAAGCTGTTGCCCTCGCCGGTGGTTTTACCAATCGCGCATCTAAAAGCAGTATTTATGTAACCTCAAGTGATGCGCCAGATAAAAAACCTAAACCGGTTAAATTAGACACCAGCATTATGCCTGGTGACATTATCACCATAGAACAAAGTTTCTTCTAAACGTCAGGTTAATCATTAATGGAACAGAAAGTCTCTGCCCCTATGGGCATGCCGCAAATGGAACAGCTGATTGATGTTAAGCAAATATGGCTGACGTTATTGAAGTATAAGTGGAAAATTCTATTTTTCTCGATCATGGTTACGGCTATTGCCAGCTTAGTGGCTTTGTCTAAACCTTCCATCTATACCGCTACTGCAACCTTGATGATTGAATCTAAGCAAGCAAAAGCGGTGTCGGTAGAAGAAGTTTATGGCCTTGATACTCGTATCAATGAATACTTTTTAACTCAGTTTGAAATATTAAAGTCTGACAGCATTGCGCTGGAAGTGATTCGAAAGTTAGATTTAACTAACAACCCTGAATTTAATCCCGCCTTAATTGAAGAACAAAAATTGCTTGATATCTCTTTTGATATCTACGAATTATTGCCCTTTCTAAATGGTTTAAAAAAGCCCGCGCCTGAGCTTTCCGAAGAAGAAGCTACATATCGACTAGAGCAGCGTGTTTTGGCGGTGTTTAAAAGCAAACTAGCTATCTCTCCGGTACGTAAAACGCAACTAGTGAATATTTCGTTTAGTAGCACTAGTCCAGCCCTTGCTGCACAAGTCGCGAATGAAGTCGGTAATGTCTACATTGAAAGCAACCTGGATTCGACCATGCAGGTTGCGAACAAGGCTTCTGGTTGGTTAAACGAACGAGTCGCTAAGCTAAAAGCCGATCTACAGGCATCTGAAGCACGGTTACAAGATTTCTTGAAAGAGGAAGGCTTGGTTGATATCGAAGGGGTTGGCGGTCTGGCCTCACAAGAGTTGAATGAACTTACCTCACAGCTAAATAAAGCCAGAGATCGCCGAGTTGCTGCCGAGTCTCTGTATAACTTAGCCCAAAGCAGTACCAGCAATGTGGCACAGATTTCATCGGTACCCGAAATTACTAATCATCCGGTTATTCGTGATGTGAAATTAGCCGTGTCTGATGCGGAGCGTAAAATCTCAGATTTAACTAAGCGTTATGGTCCAAAGCACCCGAAAATGAAGGCGGCGCAAGCTGAACTTAAATCGGCGCAGACTAACCTAGATCGTGAGTTACGCCAGCTTGTAAAAGGCATAGGCTCGGAAGTGAGCGCGGCTCGCCAAGCTGAAAATACGATCCGCCGTGAAATTGAAGGGCGCAAGGCCGAGTTCCAAGAGCTAACGGTGAAAAATGCGCGCTATTCTGAATACCAACGCGAAGTGGATTCAAACAAGCAACTGTACGATTTATTCCTAAATCGGTACAAGGAAACATCGGCTTCGAGTGATTTTGGTTCAACGATTGCGCGCTTTACCGATGTGGCTTACCAGCCTTTGTTGCCGAGCGCCCCTAAGCGTAAGCTCATTGTACTAATGGCCTTTGTTGCTTCATTTGGTTTTGGTTGCGTGGTGGCATTTGTTTTAGAAGCGCTTAATGACACCTTTACTTCGGCCAAGCAAATTGAAACGACACTGGGTGTGAGTTTGTTAGGGATACTTCCGTTAGTTAAAGGCAAAAAAGATAAGCTGCCAACCTATTTATATTATGACGAAAAGCAGAGAGCCTTCTCGGAAGGGGTGCGGACCATACGGACTGGCTATATGCTGTCGAACATGAATCATGATAATCACTCGGTATTGGTCACCTCTTCCGAGCCTGGTGAAGGTAAGACCACATCAGCGATTAACCTTGCCTTTGGTTTGGCGCAGTTAGAAAAAACCATTTTGATTGATTGCGATTTACGCCGTCCTGCTGTTGCGAGAAGATTTGACCTTCCCGCCGC
Organism: Motilimonas thetidivivens; assembly: GCF_046452435.1. NCBI lineage: Bacteria > Pseudomonadati > Pseudomonadota > Gammaproteobacteria > Alteromonadales > Motilimonas > Motilimonas thetidivivens. The sequence continues at coordinate 77,880 of NZ_JBKFDK010000011.1, read as the reverse complement.
CCAACCTGGGTTAGCTAACTTGATTGCCGGTACTCATACCTTCGAGGAATGTTTGGTTAAAGATGAAACATCCGGACTGGATATTTTATCTGCTGGCTTAGTGCCGCCTAATCCACAAGAGCTGTTGGCTTCTGAGCGCTTTGGTGTGTTGCTTGAGAAATTAAAGCAGCGTTATAGCCGTATTGTTATCGATACCGCGCCTTGTCAAGCGGTCAGTGATGCTTACCTATTATCGCAAAAGGTTGACTCTTGCATTCTTGTTACACGTGCCGAGCATACTCGCACCGGGGTGGTGAAACATACCTTAGGCAAGCTAGTGCAACAGGGCGTGAAGATCGATGGCGTTATTTTAAATCGGTTGAATCTCAAAAAAGCAGCGAAATACAGTGGTCATGGAAGTTATTATGAATACTATGGCTATGCAGAAAAGGCACCCGCAGCGGCGCAAGTATCTAAAGTAGAAAAAGAATCTGTATAATTGTTAACTCCATCTGATGGAGATTTAGGGATAAAATAATGAAAGCAACGATTAAAAAATGTCTATTTCCTGCGGCAGGTTATGGTACGCGATTTTTACCAGCAACTAAGTCAATGCCAAAAGAAATGATGCCTATCGTAAACAAACCATTAATTGAATATGGTGTGGATGAGGCGATTGCTGCGGGTATCGAAGGTATGTGTATTGTTACCGGTCGCGGTAAGCACTCACTGATGGATCACTTTGATATGAACTATGAGTTAGAGCATCAGATCAAAGGCACCAGCAAAGAAAATATGCTGGTCGATATTCGTAATATTATCGATACCGCCAAGTTTACTTTTATTCGTCAAAGTGAAATGAAAGGCTTAGGTCATGCGATTTTAACCGGTAAAGAGCTGGTTGGTGATGAGCCTTTTGCTGTCGTTTTAGCGGACGACCTTTGTATCAATGAAGAGCAAGGTGTATTGGCGCAAATGGTTGCGCTGTACAAGCAATTTCGTTGTAGCATAGTGGCGGTTGAAGAAGTACCAGCCGATGAAATTCACAAGTACGGTGTGATCGCTGGTGAAATGATCAAAGATGATCTGTACCGTGTTGATGACATGGTTGAGAAGCCTGAGCCGGGTACGGCGCCAAGTAACTTAGCTATTATTGGCCGTTATATTTTAACACCTGACATCTTCGATATTCTTGAGAATCAAGAGCCAGGTAAAGGCGGCGAAATCCAAATTACTGATGCATTATTAAAGCAAGCTCAATCGGGCTGTGTATTGGCGTACAAATTTAAAGGTCGCCGTTTTGACTGTGGTAGCGTGCCAGGCTTCATTGAAGCAACAAACTACTGCTACGAAAAATTTTATAAAGGTTAATTAACGGCATCTTTTGCCGGCTGAATATGACGCAGTTTTACCGGATCGTAATTAAAAGCCTGATAGCCTTGTTGGCCATCGGGCTTATTTTTTTTGCTGGGCGTTATGCTCTGGCTAACTTATATGCAAATTATGTTGAGAACAGCTTAGAGCAATGGCAGGCGCTTCAAGACAAGCAGGCCATTATTGATAATTCGCAGCTCGCGCCGGTATTAAATGCGGCTAAACAAGCCAACATATTCCACCCAAATCACCCCCATTATTTGGTTTTAGAAGCCAAGGTCTATCAGTGGCAATATTTAATTGCAGCGCAGCAAACGGATACGGTTGAGTCAGCGCAACAAATTGCGCCATTACAGGCAAGTTTAGCCTTACTGAACCAAGCGATCGCGTTAAGGCCACATTGGCCAAATACTTATGCCGACGTCGTACATACCAAGCTTTGGTTGAATCAAATCGATGATGAGTTTGCTTCTGCTTTTGTGGCTGCCGACCAATTTGGCTCTATGACGGCAGAGGTGCATCTGGTTTTGAGTCAGTCTGGTTTATTAGCATGGCCTGAGTTGAGTTCCTCATTACGCAAACTCACCACCAAACACATTGCACTGGGATTAATGCATAGACAAAGTCAACATCAGTTGATTCGTTATCTGAAACAGCAAAATAGATTAGCCTATGGCTGTGCCCTTGCGCGGCAAAAAGTAAAGCAGGATGAGCATTTTCCAAGCACTTTACTGCCGTCAACGTGTCGTCGTAAATAGCATGATCAAGTGGTCTATCTTAATTCCTTCGCTATTCGTCATTGCTATTGCGCCCACCCTATCGCTACTAAAAACCTTAGGGTTAGCCAGTGACGAAATTCGGCTTTTAGAGCAAGGGCTTGGCGGGGACAAGATAGTACATTTTAGTTTTGGTTTTGCTTTAATGTTTGCAATGCTATTTGCCCTGTTCAGTTTACTAAGAGATGAGTTAAGGTTGCGCTTTTTGCCTTACCTTTGGCTCGGGATTGGTGTGCTATTGGCATTTTTAGTGGATGAGTGCTTACAAGCGTGGTCACCGCTGCGCCAGTTTGATTTAATGGACTTTGCGATGAGTGCCTTAGGTGGTACTTTTGCTTGGCTTTTGTTTCAGTTAGCGCGGCAAATTTACCTTGAAAGAGTGGAATTATGATTGATTTACATTGTCATATTTTACCTGCCATTGACGACGGTGCCGACTGCGTTGCGACCAGTTTGCAAATGCTGGCCATGGCGCGCGAAGATGGTATTACCCACAGTGTTATGACGCCGCATATTGAGCCGGGGCGATTTGATAATACCGAAACAACCATTGCCGCCGCGGCGCACTCGATAAGAGAGCAAGATGATAGTTATTCATTTTCATTGGCGGCGGAGGTGCGTCTTGACCCGCAAATTATGTTGTGGGCTAAGCAAGGTGTATTGCCATTTCTTGGTCGTTATCAGCAGAAAAATGTTTTGTTGCTTGAGTTCCCACACGCCCATATTCCCCCTGGCAGTGAAAATTTAACGGCTTGGTTATTGGGCAATAACATTCTTCCCATGATAGCTCACCCTGAGCGCAATCGCGCGGTGTGGGAGCAGCCAGCCAAATTGCAACCTTTCATTAAGCAAGGTTGTTTAATGCAAGTGACGGCGAACTCCTTATTGGGGGGCTTTGGCGAGCGAAGTTTAGCGCGCGCTAAGGCGTTACTTGAGGAAGGCCATGCCAGTGTCATTGCCAGCGATGCTCATAACTTGAGCAATCGAACACCTAAGCTGTCTGCAGCATTTGCAGTTGCTAGCCAATGGTTAGGGCAGCGCCAAGCCAGCAAGCTAGTGCTTGATACTCCGGCAAATATTATTGGCTTATAGTGCTGAAGTTAAGATGTGAGGGCTTGTTTTTTCTCTGCTCCGCGCAAAATCGCGTGGATCAATTCTTCGGCATCAAATTTAGTTAGGGCTTCATCCGCGCCAATTTGGTGGGCGCGATCGACGCTAATTTCACTCGATAATGAGGTGTGCAAAATGATGTATGCGTTGGCGATGGCTGGCGCACTGCGCACTTCAAACGCAAGTTCGTAGCCATCCAGTCCGGGCATCTCAATGTCGCTCACTAGAATATCAATCGGCTCTCCTTGCTCTGCACATTGTTTCATGGCTTCAAAAGCATCATGGCCATTTTTATGCAGCAAATAGTGTACGCCCATTTCATCTAATGCCCCCGCTAATTGACGACGGGCTACAGAGGAATCATCTACTAGTAAAATATTCTGATCCCTAAGCAGGGCTTTTTCATGGCTAGATAGAGTGGGTAATGCTTTATTATCCTTATCGGGATAAACCTGATCTAGCAGTAATTCAACGTCCATCAATTGCACTAATTTGTCACCGACCTTAGTCACGCCAGTAACATAGATATGACGGCCTAAAGATTGTGACGGGGCTGAAATTTTCTTCCAATCACACTCAATAATTTTATCGATGCTGCGAACCAAAAAGCCCATCAGTTGGCGGCTGCAATCGGTAATGATAATCACACAGTTGTTGCGTTCTTCAGGCTTGATTGGCGGATAACCTATGGCTTTGGCCATATCTATAACGGCGATGGTTTTGCCGCGAAAATTCGCTGCGCCAAGTACACAGGGATGGGCATTAGGAATGCTGGTGAGTTTCGTAAAAGGAACGATTTCTTGTACTTTTAGGGTGCCAATAGCAAAGCTTTGCTGCGATGTTAAGTGAAATAGCAATAAACCTTGTGACTGATTAGTACTGGTTTTGTTATTCATCGTGCACTCACTATTGAAATATTTAGGGCCAAGTTTAAGTTATCGTTCGCTATTGCTCGTGTTTAGAGAATAGCAAGAAATCGATAATGCCGGAATCCCAGTCATGTTGGATAGGTGTTTTTTACTCTGAAGTTTGCGCTTTATCATTAGTTATACTTGGTTTTAGGTATTTTTACTTAACACCAGAGAGCTTTATTGGTATAAAACCGCCTCCATGATAGTAAGACTATTATTTTTATTTTTCATTCATTACAGGGCCTGAACTTTCGATGTTTTTAGCCGAATTTTTTACTCAAACCAACCAGCAAATTTTGATCACGCCCGAGCAAGCAAGTCACTTTGCTAAAGGTGTTGCTGGGGATTTTAACCCTTTGCATGACCCCAGCAATAAACGTTTTTGTGTGCCTGGTGATCTTTTGTTCTCTTTGGTTTTAGCCAAGTATGGCTTAAGTCAGAAAATGTCATTTAATTTTGCTGGCATGGTGGGTAAAGATGTCGCGCTAAACTTCCCTGTAACGGATGCGCCCTGTTTTGACGTGACCGATGATAACGGCAAGGTTTACTTAGGCGTGGAGCGTGATGGTGATGTTTGTCACGACGAAGCTGTGATTGAAGCCATGGCGCGCAATTATGTTGAGTTTTCTGGGCATAACTTTCCACACATTTTGGTGCCATTAATGGCTGAGCACAATGTCATGCTTAACCCAGAGCGCCCACTGGTTATTTATGACAGCATGGAATTTAATCTATCCCATGTGAATTTTAGTGAGCCTCCTAAGTTAGAGTTAGCTGAAAGCCGTTTAGAAGTAAGCGGTAAGCGCGGCGTGGCCTATCTCATTTTTGATGTTAAATCAGCGGGTGAATTGGTCGGTACTGGCTCGAAAAAAATGATGCTGAGTGGCCTACGCGAATTTGACCAAGCGGCTATTGATGCTTTTTGTGTTCAATACCTAGCTAGCCGCGATAATTATTCGGTGTAATTTTACCTGTTTGCCCTTATGCTGGGTCGGTCCTCGGCCTAGCGTTATAATTTCTTCTCTAATATCCTGCAATTGATTTATTTCATTTTTGGTTCGGCTATGTTGGTCTAAAGCAAAAAATGCCACAATAGTCGCCTGGTTCTAAGGATTGGCAGATTTATGAAAAAAGATACTAAAATCGTTTCGGCGGGAAGAGCAAAGAAATGGACTAAAGGGGTGGTAAATCCACCTTTAGTGAGAGCTTCAACCGTGGTGTTTGATTCTGTTGCGCAGATGAAACATGCCACCGGCAATCGTACTAACAAAGTCATGTTTTACGGTCGCAGAGGCACCGATACTTCATTTGCTTTTCAAGAAGCCATGGTTGAGCTTGAAGGTGGTGCGGGGTGTGCCTTATATCCGTCAGGTACGGCAGCCATTAGTAACGCCATTTTGTCGTTTGTTAAAACCGGCGACCATATTTTAATGGTTGATACGGCTTATGAGCCGACCCGCGACTTTTGTGACAAGATGTTAGCGAATTTGGGTATTTCTACAACCTATTACGATCCCATGATCGGGGCCGGTATTGCTGAGCTGATTCAACCTAACACCCGTATTTTATTTTTAGAATCGCCGGGCTCATTGACCATGGAAGTGCAAGATGTTCCGACCTTGGCAAAGATAGCTCATCAACATGACATTACGGTGATGCTAGATAATACTTGGGCTTCTCCCATCAATTTTGATCCCTTTGCCCATGGTGTCGATATCAGTATTCAAGCTGCGACCAAATATATTGTCGGTCATTCCGACGTTATGCTGGGGACGGCGACAGCGAATGAAGCTCACTGGCCTCAATTAAGAGAAAACAGTTATCTTATGGGTCAATGTACCTCGCCTGACGATATCTATATGGCGATGAGAGGTTTACGTACCATAGGTGTGCGTATGCGCCAGCACCAAGAAAATGCGATTAAAGTAGCGAACTGGCTAGCCAGCCGTGAAGAAGTGGATCATATTCGCCATCCTGCATTTAGTAGTTGCCCAGGCCATGAATTTTTCAAACGCGACTTTAGCGGCAGTAACGGTTTATTCTCTTTTGTTCTCAACCGAGGTAGTCAGGCTGCATTGACGGCATTACTTGATGGTATGCATCATTTTAAAATGGGTTTCTCATGGGGCGGGTATGAAAGCTTAATTTTAGCAGTGAATAACGTACAAGGGCTGCGTAGTGCGACGCAATGGCAGGCGCCGGGGCCGTTAATTCGTGTCCACGTTGGTCTAGAAGACCCAGATGATTTAGTTGCTGATTTAGAGCAAGGGTTTGCCCGATTAAACAGCGTACTAGAGCAAGAAGCTTAATCGGCTTATAAGCGTTTCAAAAAGCGCCAGAGTAGCCAAATATTGATTGCCGTTGCGCTAATAAAAGCCAGCTGCAGACAGATAAAAAATAAGTTCAAGCTTTGCATTCTGACGTCTCCTCTACATATTGGCTATTTTGTAAGCACATTATGAAGGGAGGCGCTGGTTTCATCTATGTGGGATTTCCCCGATAGAGGTAGGCTGATAACCAGATTGAAGCAATAAAAAAACCAGCTGTGATAGCTGGTTTTTTATTGCTAGTCGGTTTGTGTAAAGCTTAGGCTTGGCGTCTTGTAGCCACTGCTTGTGCAAGCTGGCGCAACACGGTTTCTGTATCTGGCCAGCCAATACAAGCATCTGTGATACTTTGGCCGTAAGTGGCCGCTTTACCATCGATGAGGTCTTGACGACCTTCAACTAAGTGACTTTCGATCATCACACCGAAAATTGACTTGTTACCTGCGGCAATTTGTCCGGCTACATCGGTAGACACGTCAAGTTGCTTTTTATATTGCTTGCTAGAGTTAGCATGGCTAAAGTCGATCATCACTTTTTGTGGTAGATCTGCTTTGGCAAGATCACTACAAATTGCATCAACATGAGCTGCGCTGTAGTTAGGCTCTTTACCACCACGTAAAATGATGTGGCAATCAGGGTTACCTGTGGTCGACACGATCGCTGAATGGCCAAACTTGGTGACCGATAAAAAGTGGTGCGGAGCACTGGCTGAGCCAATCGCATCAATCGCAACCTTAATCGTGCCATCGGTACCATTTTTGAAACCAACTGGACATGATAGGCCAGAAGACAATTCGCGATGAACTTGAGATTCGGTTGTACGAGCACCGATAGCGCCCCAAGACATGAGATCTCCCACATATTGTGGTGAAATCATATCAAGGAATTCACTGGCGGTAGGCATACCTAGTTCGTTCAAATCCAATAGTAATTTGCGGCCAATACGTAAACCATCGTTAATTTGAAAACTATCGTTCATGTATGGGTCGTTAATTAAACCTTTCCAGCCTACGGTTGTACGTGGCTTTTCAAAGTACACGCGCATTACGATTTCTAGGTTATCTTTTAACTCTTCACGTAACGCCAATAATTTTTGGCCATATTCGACAGCAGCTTGGGTGTCATGAATTGAACATGGGCCAATCACAACCAATAGGCGGTCGTCTTTGTCGTGTAAGATATTTTGAATTGCGGTGCGGCCTTGATACACAGTCGCTGAAGATTTTTCTGTGGCTGGGTATTTTTCTAGTACAGCAATTGGGGGTAAAAGTTCTTTGGTTTCGCGAATGCGAAGGTCGTCCGTTTGGTACTGCATATTACTCACTCATTAATTATGGCCGAGATGGCTCGGCAATGCTTATCCCTTTGTGTCCTTAATGTACCAGCCTTAGCGGGGCTGGCGCAAATTTGACTGATAATTATATAGACTATTTATGCTGATTTTTAGCTTAACTAGTCACTTCAGTTCTTGTGTGTAGATTATTGAGGATTTGGTTTGCTTGTTTTCGTGCGTCCAGCAGATCCGTTTGGCTTAAGCTGGCATCAAATTCTCCCAATTCAGGAAATAGTTTATACATCATAGGATCGGGATACATGTTGACCACGTCCATGGTGATGCTTTTGGGTACTTCAAAAAAAACAAAAGGAGCGGGATCGATAAAGCTACGTAGCTTTTCTACTAAACGTGAAGCCGTTAAGGCTTCGATAAAAAACTCCTCGCTGTTATCCGTGTTATCCCATTCACCTATGGCTAATTGGGCTCGATAAGGCAGCTCTTCTGAAACGTCATCCTTTTCTAGATAGATGGCGTACAGTAAATTGGGCTCATTTCGATTATCTATCCACAGCCCCATTAATTTAATGTCTGGATTCGCAATAAATAGTTGGGGAAGTTTTTCTAAGGTTTGCACTAATAGCTGATTACTTTTTATCATTGCATACTCTAACGCGGTCAATAGTAGGTCACGAGATACCGCTCATCTAGGAGAGATATGTTTTATCATAAAAATAGTTAAGTTAGCGTGACAAGCTCTGGATGTTTTAACTATTCGCGGGTAAATTGATTTACATCAAGCAAATGCAACACTTTAATGAAATCGTTAAGATGTGACTGTCTTACTCTGTGTCTGCAATTTGATCCCCGTTAAACTGGGTTTTATTTCTCTATTATTTATCTAATCGGTAACCTAATAACTTGGAGCGTTGAGTGAAAAATACCACACGAAAAATGGCCGCGAACAAACGAATTGCATTGGTGGCACACGATAATAAAAAAGCCGATTTACTCGCTTGGGCGCAAGAAAAAGCAGAACAGCTGAAGTTACATCATCTCTTTGCCACGGGGACAACGGGCACCTTGCTTAGTAAAAAAGTGGGCTTGCCGGTGAAATGTTTGTTATCGGGTCCTATGGGTGGGGATCAGCAACTGGGGGCCTTGATTGCCGAGGGCGAAATTGATGTGATGATCTTTTTTTGGGATCCATTAAATGCAGTGCCTCATGATCCGGATGTTAAAGCTTTATTACGCTTAGCCGCGGTATGGAACATTCCGTGTGCAACCAACAAATCCAGCGCCAATTTTTTAATGAACTCAGAGTTTATGAACAATGAGTATGAGATTGAAATTCCCGATTATGCCGGCTACTTAGCTGAGCGGACTCAATAATCACAGTTGCACACTCAATGTGATTAGTGTGCCTATAAGGAAGCTTAGATGTCAGCACCTAGCCCCGCCATAAAGCAAGCGAAGTTAAGCCAGATTACGGTTTTCCCGATAAAATCAACGGCCGGTATTCACCTTAACCACTCTTTTGTTGAAGAGTTGGGGTTAGTGTTTGATCGTCGTTTTGTCTTAGTGGATCACCAAGGCAAATTCATTACGGCGCGTACTCAGCCAAAATTAACCTTAGTTCACAGCGCGTTTAGTGAGTATGGTTTGCATGTTCGTGCGCCAAATATGCCGGCGTTAGAAATTGACAAAAGGGATTTTGGCCACCTTTACCTTGATGTGGAGATATGGGGAACTCAGGTGAGCGGGCAATGGTGTCATAAAAACTATGACACCTGGTTTAGTGATTTCTTGGGAGTGCCATGTCGATTACTCTTTTTTGCTGAACAAAGTGAACGCTGGGTTAAAGATCAGCAAACCCAAGTGGCTTTCGCCGATGGCTACCCCTTGTTGCTGATATCGCAAGCATCTCTTGATGACTTAAATGAGCGCGCCGATGAAAGCGTCACTATGGATCATTTTCGTCCCAACCTAGTTGTTAAGGACTGTCTCGCGTTTGCTGAGGATAGTTGGAAAACCATTCAAATAGGTGAAGTTCGTTTTGCGGTCGTGAAGCCGTGTTCGCGCTGCATTTTTACCACTATAGATCCTACGACAGGGATAAAGAGTGAACTGAACGAGCCATTGAATACGCTGCAAAAGTACCGTAAAGGCAGTGATGGTCAGGTTTACTTTGGCCAAAATTTGATCGCGTTAAATGAAGGTAAAATATCGGTATTTGATAAAGTTGAGGTGTTGGAATATCAAACCCCGGAAGCTTATATCAATCATGCACCGAAAGTGCGCAGCGCCACGCCGATAGCGCAGGCAAATCAGTGGAGTAAGCATCAAACACAGGCGTTAACTTGTGTTGCTGTCATAGAAGAAAGCCATGATGTAAAAACGTTTCGCTTTAGTTGCGCCAACGTGACTAAGTTTAGTTACCTTGCGGGGCAGTACATCAACATTGAAGTGACCATAGATAACAAGCCATACAAACGCACATATACCTTGTCATCGACACCAACTAGACCGGATCTCATCAGCATCACGGTGAAAAAGTTAGCTCAAGGTAAGGTCTCTACTTGGTTGCATGAGCATTTAGAAGTCGGCGATAACTTATTTGCTTATGCACCTGCGGGCAGCTTTCATTTACAAAAAGCACCCAGTGAGGCTCCCTTATTGTTTATTTCTGCTGGGGTCGGTATTACCCCCATGCTGTCAATGCTTCGAAACATCAGCGATTTAGCGCAAAGGCGTGATGTGGTGTTTTTACATGCTGCTAAAACCCAAGCCGATCTGGTGTGTCAGCAAGAGCTAGCCTTCTTGCAGTCGTTATTACCTCATTTAAGCTTGCACTATTTTATCAGTCGCGAGCAAGGTGATGAGTTTGCTCCTAAAACAGGAATGTATTTTGGCCATATCAACCAGCGCTTTTTGGAGCAGATACCCGACCTGACGAAACGCACTGCGTTTGTCTGCGGTCCAACCGGCTTTATGACGCAGATGAAACAACTGTTATTGGCTGCGGGATTGCCATCAAGTCAGTATTATGATGAGAGTTTTGGCCAAAAAGAGGGTTTTGGTGGCAATAAAAAGCAACTGAATATTCTATTTGATAGCTGGGATACTTATGTTGAGGGCGACAACCAATTGACATTATTAGAGCAAGCCGAACAAGCTGGATTGAGTTTACCTTTTTCTTGTCGTGGTGGCATGTGCGGAGCCTGTAAGGTGCAATTACACTCGGGTGAAGTGCGTATGCTAAGTGATGCGGCTTTAACTCCCGATGAACGAGAGAGTGGGGTGGTTTTGGCTTGTAGTTGTGTGCCGCAAACGGATCTCGTGGTGTCGCAGTGCTAATGTTTGCTAATTAACTCAGGCTCTATTAATCAGTGTCAAAATACGAGTGATCCGCCGCCTTTTTGACACTGATTGTGTTCTCTTAACTGCGCAAGCCAACAAAATTTTGACGAGCGTATTCAGGACGCGCCGATTTTAGTAACTCTACTTCTTCTTCCGTCATTTTCCCTTGTGGCAAACCAAGTAACTTGTGGGTAAGTAGTGGTCGCGCTGCAAGGTTTATCGAAAGTTTCACTATCCGGCGTTCACCATTAATTTCCTGAGTCGATAAGGCGGGCACCAGCACGCCTGCGTCCAATAAGTTGGCAACAGCGGGCTCATTTAATGGCAGAGACAGCACATTTTTACGCTGAATAATATATTCACGTAACACCGCTTTTTCTTCAAAATCAAGGCGCTTGATCATATCTGTCATGCGCTTGTATTGCTGTTGCTGCTCGGTTTTATGGGTTAGCCTAAAGTGAGTGTATAGCAAGCCTTTAGCGATAAAGTAAGCACAGCTAATGATACTAGCAACCGTTAGGTACGGGCTCAGTTGAGCTTGTAACGACTGAATGTTGAGCGCTTCGGCTAATCCGCCGGGCAAGATCAGCATAAATATGCCGCTTAATAATACCCAAGCCATTAGTAAGCTAAATTGAACATTCATCGAGAATTGCGTAATAATTTGTTTCATGTGAAATCCCCTTCGTATTTCCATTGAGGCATGATGCAAAATGTAAGTTGGGCATCGCGTTGAGCCAGTTAGGTTTTATTAAGCAAGTGCAGTGCCAAGATTAAATTCGAGGCAAAAAAAAGCCCTTGATGATTCAAGGGCGGTACTTGTTAGGATCGCATCACTACAAAAGTGCGATTTGATGGAGATGTCCTTGCCACAGCTCACCGGAGAAGTCTCTTACCGAGACGATACCTGTTGCTTGCTGATGGCTGATAACCACACCTTCACTGAAGTCGAGATTACGTCTGGGATATACCACGCGTTTTCCAATCCACATAAGCCAATTCGCTAAGTCTTAAAAGCCTGCTTAGTATAAGAGTCATATATGACAAAAATCTGACAACCGTCAAAGTGCTAACTGACTAATTAATCGCGCTGCAACATTGGCGGTGCGGTTGTCTTGATCAAAGTTCGGGTTATATTCACTAATGTCAGCAAGCTTTAGCTTATCTTGGCCGTGTTTTTTGACCGTCAAAATCAGGTGCTCAAGTAGCTCGAGGGGCATACCATAAGCGGCTGGGGCGCTTACTCCGGGCGCGATATAGGCAGGCAGTACAGCGAGGTCAATGCTGATATAGATGGCATCGACTTCGTTAATAAAAGACCTAATACCCGCTTTTACAACGTCAATGTTGTGCCAGTGCAGCTCGGTATCAAATTTGTATTTTACCTGAAATTCTTTTGCCCTTTGAAACAAGGCTTGGCTGTTACTAATTTTGCTGACACCAAGGCAAAGATATTGTAATTCACGACCTTTGTCTTGGGCATGTTTCATTATTTGATAAAATTGGCTGCCCGATGAACCGCCGTCGTGATCGCTGCGGATATCAAAATGGGTGTCGAAATTGATCACGCCAATTTTGGCTGTGGAACTGAGTTTTTTATCTAATCCTTGATAACAGCCAAATGCTAGCTCTTGCCCCCCGCCTAAGATAATCGGAAAGTGAGTTTGCTCTAAGATATCTGCCACCATGTTACCTAAGTCTGCTTGTGCTTTGGATAGTTCAAACCATTCACAATCTAGGTTACCAGCATCATATACCGGCTTATCCAAATGCCAAGCTAGATTAGCGAGGGCGCGCCGAATCGCTTCGGGACCTTTGGCGGCGCCGTGGCGGCCTTTACTTTTACGTACACCCAAATCACAAGGAAAGCCGACTAAGCAGGTTCCTTGCTGCGCGCCGTGCTCTAAACGAGTCACTTTATTGTGCCAGCGTATTGCTAATGGGCTGTCTTCACGGTCTTGTTTGCCTAGCCATAAAGGCGAAGATAAATTTGTCATATCTAATATATCTCAAGGAATTAGCTGATTTTTAGTTTGGCACATCATGGCTAAACTAAAACCAATATCCCTCGCCTTAATGACAAAATTAATACATCTGTGAACTGCTGCAAAATTCTTCACTTAGTAGCATAAGGTTTCGCAAGCGATACCATCGTTATCATTATCCAATCGACTGACACCACAGGTATTTAAGTAAAATTGCGCTTCTTGGCAATTCTGCATTTGGCTGCAATAACGCTTATCTTCACAGCTAAAGGAGGAATTGGTGGCGGTGCTGTTTGTATTTAGGCCACAAAGGTCGCCTAGTTCATGTTTGTTTAGACCAAATTGAGGAAACAAGCGCAGCTTAGTTAAGCCCTCGAGCTGTGCCATGCTGACTTGGTATTGGCTCACGTCAGAGAGGCTAAAACCCTGATGGGGAATGACAAAGGCCATGGTGGTTTGCTGGTTTATTGGGCTGGCATAGGCTTTAAAATAGGCTGATGGAATGCGGATTTTCTGGGCTAACCATTGCTGATCTCGGGTGTAATAAATGGGGCCCGTTATTACCATTAAATGGCCGATTTCAAGTGTGCATTGTCTCTCCCATGCTTCCAGCTCAGCCCAGCCTTGGCGATTAAACGCTGGCAGCTGTGGCACTATGTTGCTCATCAAGTAAGATTGTTGCGCCGAGCTTGGGGTGAAATCCATCGACGCAGCGGGCGCAAGGTGGCCACGATCATAGCCTGTCGTCAAATAAGTGGATGGGGCGATTTGTGCCGAACTGGGTAAATCGGGGTCGGGGATAAAATCATAATCTTGACCATAACCAATAACCCGTTCGGGGGTTAATTGATAGCTGACCCAATCGGCGGTGTTATGGCTTAGGTTAAAGCCCAGCTGGTAGCCTTCACGGCATAAGCTGAGATCCGAATCGTGCTCCACTAATGTTTGATCGCAGTCAGTTGAAGCAATGAACGAGGCTTGTTGGTTGGGTTGCAGCGAACTAGTGCCACTTTGGCAGCCAACGATGGAAGTGAAAAGAATAAGACTAAGGTACAGTTTGCGCATAAAAATCCATTATTGATTTATTTGTTACTATGATAGGCAAACTTATTCGCCTTTTTGGCTCAACACGTTATGTATTTTTAAACTGTGAACTCACGCTGTGAGGCTAACGCTAGTTTTTTCCCATATTTTCTTTATGCTGGCGAAATACATGATTAAGTGGGGGATTTGCATGCAAGCTAAGGTATTCGAGCAAAATGAAGGTTTCAATCTAGGTGTGATTGAAGGGTTTTATGGCAAGCCGTGGTCATGGCAAACCCGCCTAGAATATTGCGACTTTTTAGCGAAGCAAGGATATGGCGCTTATATCTATGGCCCGAAGTTTGATCTCAAGCTACGTGAGCATTGGCAACAACCTTGGAGTGACGCAGAGCGGGAGCATTTACAACAATTAGCCCGTTGTTATCAACAGGCAGGTTTAAAGTTTGGCATTGCCTTGAGCCCTTATGAAGTTTACCAACACTGGCATAGTCAAACCCGTGATGCCTTGGTCAAGAAAATGGCTGAAATAAATGCCATTGGGGCCGACATTTTGTGCATCTTATTTGATGACATGCGAGGTGACGTGCCTGATCTGGCGGTGAATCAGGCCGAGATTTGTGACTTTATTGCGCAGCACAGTCAGGCCGAAGAAGTAATTATGTGTCCTACCTATTATTCGGATGATCCGGTGTTAGAGCGGATTTTTGGAGCCAAACCCGAAGGGTACTTAGAGCTCTTAGGACAAAAGTTAGATAAGAAGTTCGACGTTTTTTGGACCGGACCAAGCGTCTGGTCGGTCGCTTACCCTCCTGAGCATCTCATCCGTGTTGCAGAGCAGTTGGGGCGCAAGCCTGTGATTTGGGATAATTACCCCGTTAATGATATGAAAAATTGGCACTATTTGTTCTTACGCGCTTTTAAAGACCGGCTAGCAAGCATGCCAAGTTTAACTCGCGGCCATTTTGTTAATCCTATGAATCAAGCTCAGTTATCCAAAATATCGCTATACACCTTACCGCTAGTGTATCAACAGGGTGAGCAATATGATCCTGAACTCGCTCTGCAGCAAGCGCTCACTGAATTAGCGCCCAAAGACTTAGCCGTTCAATTAGCGCAAGATACGGCTGATTTTGCTGATCGCGGTTTTAAGTTGCTTACGCCCGAAGAGGTAAAAGGATTGCAAGCGCGATATAGCAAGTTTGATCATCCCATGGCACAAGAGGTACTTGGTTGGCTCAATAAAGAATACGAATTTGATGCCAACAAGGTGCAGCAATGGACCCAAGATTAGCCACAACAAACTGAAATTTGGGCGCGTTTTTAGTGCAATAAAGTTGTCATACTGAGGGGCTATAGTTGCTTTGATAACAATAAATATCCCCTTGGTATCATTGCGGCAATTGTTTAAATTATCTGCAAAATAACTTTTCATGAAGGTGAAAAACTTTCACTTTATTTCGTGCTCTGCTAAGGCTATTTATTGCAATGTAATCAACATTGGAGCTTTAAAGCTATGGGTAAGACATTCATCAACGATGATTATGATGACGACTACGAAGATCCAGACTACCATGACGTGGCAGATCACAAGCGCAAGAAGAAAGAAAAAATTCAAGCCAACCTTGTGCGTGATAAGCGGCGTCAGAAGAAATATGCAGAAGGTGACGAACAAGGTTTCTAGTTAATAAAAAAGCCAGTTTTTTAGCTGGCTTTTTTATTGGCTAAAATTTATACCTCTCAGGCCGTCGGTTTTTTCGTTGAACAGCCTTAAAGCGGCCTTATTTCCCAGCCGAGATCAAACGACTAATGTTTAGCTTTACTCAGCTCAAACATCCCCTCATGCAAGGTGAGATCTCGGGTCAGTTTTTGTTGCCACTTGTGTTGTATTTCGATCAGCTCTTGGCTTTCTTTGTAGTGTTGAAAAGCCTCTTGCCATTGCTTTGCGATGTCGGCGGGAGTGCTTTTGGAGAGCGCTAAATAGCTGTAGGCGGTATTCACGTAATGAACTTTAACCAATTGCTGAAATGCCGGCTGCTGAGCCAGCATGTAGGCATGCTCAATATCACCTGTCAGCACGGCATCAATGCGTTTTGCCAGCAGCATTTTATAGGCTTGCTCTAATGTGTTGAGGGGATAGAGATTAGTGAAGCCTTGAGCTTTCAGCCATGTCTCGCGGTTGTCAGCACGGAGTACGCCAATGTATTCCAGTTGTTTGTATTGCTCTAATTGGTGATATTTTTTATCGCTGTCTTCACGGGTAATAAAATACCAATGTTTGGCCATGACAGGGCCTATCCAATAGAAGCTTCTTTCTCGCTGCGGGTTACGCTCGGCGCTAAAGATCAAGGTATTGGGACGCTGTAGCCCTAGCTCTAACACGCGTGCCCAAGGCGCGATTTCTATTTCTTGTTGGTGCTGGGTATGACTCGCAAGTAGTTTGACATAGTCAGTGATCACGCCTTCTACCTTGCCATGGCGCTCAAAGTTCATCGGTGGCTCGTGGGAGGTGAGTAAAGCGAGTTCGGCGTTGGCAATGGCAGGGGTGAGCTGCAGAGCCAGCATCCCGGCTAGTATTGCCTTGTGGATTTGCAATAAACCTTTAATACGCCAATGAGAAAACACATCTTACTCCTGTAACTTAGGACTCGGCCAGAACAGAGCAAATTATAACTGAATATCTCAGGCGTACATATCAGAAACAAGAAACAACAATATCTTGGCTATGTTTTGGTACAGCTTAGGTTGAGCTTCAATGGCTATGATATAGCTATAGCTTACTCTGGCTGTATAGCTGCTAGCGGATGCTTGGAGATTGATAAGTGGTTCACCAAAGGGGAGATAATGATGAGGATTATGTTATTTGGGCTGTTATTGACAGGGCTTGCGGGTTGCTCGCAAATGCCAACGCAGCAGCATCTGGTTGAGCAAGCGCAATGGGGGGCATTGGGTGAGCGCGATGGTCATCAAGGAAAGAGCGCAAAAACGGCGGATGAGTTAGCTCATTTAGCTAATCAATATCAGGTTGTTGATGCAGACTACGAGCAATACTTATCGGCTTATCAACAGGGCGTAAATGTGTATTGTAAGGAGCAAGATCCTTATGAACTAGGCCGTCAAGGTCGCCCTTATTTTGGGGTTTGTGATGACAAGGATAAGGGCAGATTTAAGCTGCATTGGCAACGCGGCAGAGACAAGTTTCTCAGTCCTGAACTTCCTGACTGAGAGTCGCTTGACTGCCGCTAGTAGTTAAAAGCCGTGGGGGCAAGAAAACTCCATGGCTTGATGGGTTCTGGGGTGCTTTATTTTGAGCCAAGTGGCGTGCAGTAATAAGCGTGAAGACAGCGCCTGCGCCTCGGGAGTGGCATAGAAATAGTCCCCCAAAATAGGATGCCCAATGGCTTGCATATGCACCCTTAGTTGGTGCGTGCGTCCGGTAATGGGAGTGAGTTTGACTAAGCTAGTTTGCTCATCTTCGCTCTCCACATCAAAGTAAGTCTGTGAAGCTTTTCCATTTTCATAACAAACAATCTGCTTGGGACGGTTAGGCCAATCACAGATTAATGGCAAATCAACGAGGCCGGACTTTTCGGCTAAGTGTCCCCACACTCTGGCGTAGTAAACTTTTTCGGTTTCGCGATTCATAAATTGCTTTTTCAAGTTGCGCTCGGCATCTTTATGCATGGCTAGCACTATTACGCCAGAGGTCGCCATATCTAGGCGGTGGACAATTTGTGCATCGGGAAACTGCTCTTGTACGCGGCGCCAAGTACTATCGCTATGCTTAGGATCTCGCCCCGGTACGGATAGTAAACCACTGGGTTTATTGACGACGATGATGTCACGATCTTGATAAATGATGTCTAACCAAGGATCGGTTGGAGGGTGATATTCGAGCATTGCCATGGGGGTGTTTTGCCTAGATTGAAATTGGCGCTAGGATACCTTTTCCGGTTTGATTGCGCAAAGTCAACCGATGACAAGTTTACGGCTTTTGCTTTGCTTGTTGTATAGTAGCCGGCATTGAATCATGAGAATGGGTTACCAAGGTCAAGGATTACACATGAAACTAAGAGAGATAGATAAACGACAATATCGCCAGCGCCTTAACCGTGTGATAGTGGCCGCGATTGCGGTATTAACCGTGGTTTCCCTCAGTATCTCTACTACGCTAATCTATTTTTTTGGCGATGAGACGGGCTCTAACTTCATTTACAACTTAGCGGGTGTCGTATTAGGTGGTGCACTGGTACTACAGTTATTGCGTCATTATCGTACTCATCCTTATATGGAAGAAGTCATGTATGTGTGGGATCTTAAACATGAGCTTAATCTAATTAATCGCAAGATCCGCCAAATTGAACAAGCCGCTAAGCAAGGGAATGTGATGGCCATGCAGGTGCTACATTTTTCTTATCAAGGCTCGCGCCAATTGTGGCAACTGGATGATAATACGATCACCCTCGACGAGCTGCGACCCTTGATGAATACGCTCGAAGAGCAGGCTACCGCTCAGGGGGCCAAGCTTGATGTTAATGCTTACTCTCGTGATGCGTTAAACCAATTTTAATTCGCCCTAATGGATGTATGGCATGGCTACAACAGATCAACTTAACTTTTTACGCCCAGGGATGATGTTACACGTGGAAGCGGTGACGCCTGCGGGGGTAAGGTCGAAAATGAAGTTAGCGCTGATCGGTTATCAAGCGCAGGATTTTTTATTGCTGCAATACCCTGATCCTAAGCGTTGGGGGGATAAGTTTGATATGTTGCGAGAAGGCTATGACATCATAGTGAGGGTGCTCATTGAAGATCAACTTGGCTCGGTGATGGCATTCAAGTGTCAAGTTATCACAACGGTTTCTAGACCGACGAAAATGTTAGTCATCAGCTATCCTCGCTTAGTGCAGCGTCAACCGCTGCGTACGGAGCGACGCTTACCCACTAAATTGGCGGCTAAGGTGCGTTATGGCACGCAAATGCTATCGGGTCAGGTTATTGATATTTCACCTCATGGCTGTCGAGTTCGTTTGGTTGATCCGGTGAAAAATAGCGCTTTTAAAGGCCAGCAGATGACGATTATGGTTGAGAATGCCAATAAAAGTGAGCTGTTCAAATTATTGGGGGTGGTTTGTAATCAAAAAGAAGAATCGGGACTCTGGTCTATTGGTATCAAGCTTGATCACAGCGTCAGTCAAAATGTAGAGCAGATATTTGAAAAGATGCTGATCAGTTTAGATCAAGAGCAGTAAAAAAGCTTATCACTCTTGATCACGTGTTATTTAAGTCCTTGTTTAAAGGCTTGCAAAGTTTTGAACATCATTTCTATCTTTTTTACTAGCTCGGCTAAGGTGCGCTTAAAATCGTCATCATCGTTACTTTGCTGTAATGCTAACAAGTCTGCGGCGAGCTCTTCTACGTGAACAAGAAACAGCGGTGAGCGTGTTCGAAATGGCGTATTGTCGCCAAATATTGCTGAGAACTTGGCTTTATCTTGTTCTTTAAGAGAAGCAATCGCTTGATCCGCATCGACAGATTGGCGGTAAATGAGCTGAATATTTTCTTTTAAACTGTTTAAAATTTGTTCGTGTGTCATAATCTAAAATAAGCCGTTAAGTAATGGCGGTAGTATATACCCAATTAACTTGAAGTTGCATGTTTCAGAGCGCCACCGTGTTTTCGATACTAGGCACGCTAATGCAGGAATGTAAGCACCTTCTAAATTAGCGTAACAACGTAGTGGGAACACGGTGGCGCTCCCAGAGGGCAAGTTTTACAGGCGTTTATACAGCGTTATTGATTTTGATAAGGGGAAGCCATTACCCGCAATCAATGCCTTGCCTAAACGCCTGTAAATTCTTGCTGAAATCAAGCATCTTCAGGTTGATTGGGTATAATCAAGTGACGACAAGCTGAATGAGCATCTGTTCATTTGATTACCCAATTGCCAACTTCTGCGCTCGATTGGGAAATTAAGCTACAATTATATGTATACAGCATTTACATTTTAGTACGCACAGATACAGGAGGCAGTATGCAGGTATCGGGAAATTCAGGTTTAGGTCAAGAAGCTTGGCAAGCGGCACTGAATAAAAAGCAACAAGAGGGTCAAGGGCAGCAAGAGCTACAATTGATCCAGTCGGCAACGCTAGAGTCCTCGAATTCAGCGCCAAAGCCTGATCCATCTAGTTCGATTGGTCAAAATATCAATATCCAAGTCTAATTTTTTTGGGTGATTAAGAGTGACCAAAACGCGCTTCAAGCGCGTTTTTTCGTTCTAGATATAGGCCTTGCTGGTGTGACTTGTTAACTTACCGATGTAAATCTATGGGAGTTTTGCTGGCTTCCCCGGCAATTTCTCTTACAAGTTTAGGAACTAAGAATCCGGGTAGCGCAATCAGCATTTCTTGAATCAACGCCTTGGCTTGCTGTTCTGGTACGTCAAAATGCGCGGCGCCCGCAACCTTGTCTAGTAAATGTAGATAGTAGGGCAATACATCCGCTTCAAATAGGGCTTCACTTAACGCCACTAAGGCCTGAGGTGAGTCATTAACCCCATGTAACAGCACACTTTGGTTTAGTAAGGTGATGTTATGGGCTCGGGCTTGTTGCAGCCCTTGGCGCAGTGCCTGATCGATTTCGTTGGCATGATTAATATGCAGCACCATCAACGCTTTTAGCCTGCTGGCTTGTAATCGAGATAGCAACTCTGGCGTTAAACGACTCGGAATAACCACAGGTAAGCGAGTATGGATGCGAACTCGAGTAAGGTGCGGTATTTGCTCTAGCTGAGTGATTAGCCAGTCAAGGTGTTCGTCTTTGGCCATTAAAGGGTCGCCACCACTTAAAATGACTTCGTTGATTTCACCGTGCTGCTCGATGTAATCGATAGCGGCTTGCCATTGGCTTTTATTCGGGCTGTTATCCTGATAAGGAAAATGACGGCGAAAGCAATAACGACAATTCACGGCGCAGCCGCCTTTGACGATAAATAAAACTCGGCTTTTGTATTTATGCAGTAACCCAGGTACCACGGTGTCATGCTCTTCAAGAGGGTCAAGTTGGTAGCCTGGTACTTGAATAAGTTCTTGCTCTAGCGGCAATACTTGGCGCAATAAAGGATCGTTTTTGTCTCCTGGGATCATCTTGGCGACAAAAGGTAAGGGCACCAACATAGGGAAAGATTGGCGGGCGACAAACCCTGCAGCAAATTCTTGTTCATCCAAGTTTAGGATTTTTATCAATTCTTGCGGGGTTTTGATCGCATTTGCTAGTTCTTTTTGCCAATGCCTCTGCACAGAGAGGTCATTTCGGGTTATTATTTGCCGCATTTGCGTAACTCGATTTTGCTAAGAGGAAAAAATGGCAACATATAGTACCAGTGATTTTCGCAGTGGCCTAAAGATTATGCTCGATAACGAGCCTTGTGCCATCATTGAAAACGAATTTGTAAAACCAGGTAAAGGCCAAGCCTTTAACCGTGTTCGTATCCGCCGTTTACTGTCAGGTAAAGTACTAGAGAAAACCTTTAAATCAGGTGAATCTGTAGAAGCCGCTGATGTAATGGACTATGACTTAGCTTACCTTTACAACGATGGTGAGTTTTGGCACTTCATGAACAACGATACTTTTGAGCAAGTCGCTGCTGATGCAAAAGCCGTGGGTGAGCAAGCTAAATGGTTAGTTGAACAAGACGTATGTACTATTACCACTTGGAATGATAACCCGATTGCGGTAACGCCACCGAACTTTGTTGAGCTAGAAGTTGTGGAAACGGATCCAGGCCTAAAAGGTGATACAGCCGGTACGGGTGGTAAACCTGCCACTTTATCAACCGGTGCGGTAGTACGTGTCCCTTTATTCATTCAAATTGGTGAAGTGATTAAAGTGGATACCCGCTCTGCTGAATACGTTGGCCGAGTTAAGTAACACGACCCAATAAAAAAGCGGATTATTTCCGCTTTTTTATGCTTTATCTCGACCTATCCTAGCCCTTTCGGGTCATTTTTCGCGGCTTAATGGGTTACTTTTTGCTTGCAACTTCTTGGGCTTATCTCAGCTTTTTGAAATGTTTCTAACTGCACCGCTTTTTTACCAACTTGCTTGAGTTCATCAAGCTGCCAATCAATTAAATCTTCTAATTGCTCCGCATAGGCCTGTTGTGATGCCTTAGTCATTTGATAGCCTAAAACAGCTGCTAACGGGTTGCTAGCGTATTGCAGAAACTCCAGATCATCTTGGCTAAAGTTGTATTGAGCATCATAGCTTTGCAGTGCTAAAACCCCCATCACTTCCCCTTGATATATCAGAGGTAATCCCAACCAACACTGACTCGCTGTACCCCGAAAGGTGACCGCACCTGATTGCTTCAGGCGCATTAGCTTTTGATTATCGGCCAGCATAGGCTGTTTGCGACGAAATATATAACCAACTAAAGTGGTCTCAATAAACTCGCGAGCGGGGGTGAATCCAGTGAGCTCTAATTCGTCATCGGCCTGATCGACGAAATAAGGAATATGAATGTGGCTTCGCTCTGGATTGTATAAGGCGATTAAGATGTTTTCAGCATAAATAGCGGGTTTGAGTGAGCGATGAAATATGCTAAACAGCTGATGAAAAGGCATCGACTCTTTACCTAGCTCAGAAATTGAGTACAAGCTTTGTAATCGCTGAGCCAACTTGTTTGGTGAGCTGCTTACTTGGCCGTCCTTTGCAGTATGGTTCACATTAGTTGATAAAAACTGCAAGACGTTTTTTTGAGAATGAGTCATAAATTCGCAACTGCGCTATGGGTTCTCTCAAAAGCATACACCTTGAATAGGAACTTGCTTAATTTTTCCGGTAAAAAAACAGCATCAACAGGTTAATTATTATTAATCAAAACTTCCTCTGTATTTGGCCATAGGCTAACTCTAAACACGTCAGCACTGCTTTAACAGTGCTGACGTGTTCTTAGCAACTAAAACATTTGCACCAACAAGGTGAAGCAAAATACACTCACAGCAAAGGCTGCGCCGTAACAAATAACTTGTTGCCAGTCACGCCCCCGATGAACACCAATATCATGCAAGCCATGAAAAATTCGGTGCAAGGTATGCCAAAGCGGCAGGGCAATCAACACCAGTAAAATCGCTGCGCCATACCAAGAGGTCGCAAAGGCGTGCATTCTCTCATAGCTAAGCGCTTCACTGTCGATGACACCCAGTGGAACAAGGATCCCAGTAATGAGGATCATAACCGGAGTTAAAAATGCGGTAAGCATGCCGCCAGCACCAAATAATCCCCAAAAAACGGGCTCGTGAGAGCGTTTTGGTTGCTGTGTAGATTGATGACTCATAGCGCCCCCTAGTAAGTAATGATGATAAGTGCAGCCGCAGTGGCTACTGCTAAGCCAACATAGTGAGCGATCACGATGACTTTATCTTCTAACTTTTTGCCATTTAACCAAATATCCGCAGCCTTTGGCGCTAAATCAAACCAAGTGATGGTGTGGTATAAGGCCAATGCAAGTGCAATAAGATGGAAAATGATGGCAATAGGGTGCTGCAGAGCTTCAAGCCAGCCTTGCCAAGCTTGCTCTCCTTGGGAAAGGCGCAGTAGCCCCCAAGCAAGAATACAGCTGTAAATAGTAATGGCGATACTGGTGCCTTCACGGATCATGTACTTGGTATAAAACGCATGTTTGAGCCACCAATCGACGGGCAGCTCCCGTTGGTAGGGTTTACGTTTACTTGAACTTGGTTGCATGATGGGCTCCTATTCGGGTTTAAACATGCCAATTAAGTAATCTTTGGCACTTTCGACTTTAAACAATTGAATGGCGGCTGCAGGATCTACTCCTTTTGGACAGACCTTGGAGCAATAACCAACAAAGGTACAACCCCACACCCCTTCCTCGGCGTTGACGATTGCCATACGCTCGGCGCTGCCTGCATCACGAGAGTCGCGGTTATAGCGGGCTAATAATGCCAATGCAGCGGGGCCGGTAAAGTCCGTATTCAAGGCGTATTGAGGGCAAGCGGCGTAACACAGGCCACAGTTAATACACATGGAAAACTGCTTGTATTTCGCCATTTGCTCTGGTGTTTGAATGTATTCGCCTTGCTCGAGTGACTTTTCCTCGGCGGGAATAATATAGGGTTTGATGCTCTCTAACTTGGCAATAAAATCATCCATCACCACCACTAAATCTCGCTCAATGGGGAAGTTAGCTAGAGGCTCTAGCTTGATTTTATTGGGGTAGTAATCACGCAAAAAAGCCTTACAACCGAGTTTGGGCACCCCGTCTATCATCATGCCACAGCTACCACAAATGGCCATGCGACAAGACCAACGAAAGCTTAAGGTGCCGTCAACCTCATCCTTAATATATTGTAAGGCTTCCAGCATCGACATTTCTTCATCATAAGGAATGCGATAGGTTTGTATAAACGGCGCATTGTCTTGTTCAGGGCGATAGCGAAGGATGTCGATCTCTATGCTAGATTCAGTCATGTTTTTCCTCCGTAGATTTAGCTTTCTCTTGCGCTTCTGAGGCCGCGCCATAAACGCGCTCAGCAGGTTGGCTCTTAGTTATTACCACGGATTTGTAATCTATGGTTGGTGCGGCATCTGGGTTATAAAATGCCAGTGAATGAGCGAGATAATTTTCATCGTCACGCTTTTCATAGCCATCGATGCGTTGGTGCGAGCCACGCGATTCTTTACGTAAAATAGCGCTATGAGCCATGGCTTCGGCGGTATCAAGGAGATAGCCTAGTTCAACTGCGTATAAAAACTCGGTGTTAAACACACTGGATTTGTCGTTGATTTTTACCTTCTTGTAGCGCTGTTTTAGTTCGGCTAATTTGTCTATGGCTTGCTGCATCGAAGCTTGGGTGCGATATATGCCTACGCCTGCCTCCATGCAATCGCCCATTTCTTTGCGAATGCTGGCGATACTTTCTGTGCCTTCACTGTGCAGTAAGGTATGGGCTTTATCTATGACTTCATTGGCGGCATCACGAACTTTTGCTATCGCAACATGTTTGTTTTCTTTCGCAAATTTAGCCGCTTGTTGACCGGCAACTTCACCAAACACAACCAGCTCGGTCAGGGAGTTAGAGCCTAACCGGTTGGCGCCATGTAGGCCACTGGAAGCACATTCACCAACGGCATAAAGGCCGGCCAGACGCGTGGCGGTGAGGGCGTCGGTTTCTATGCCGCCCATGGTGTAATGTACTGTTGGGCGCACGGGGATGGGTTCGTGCACAGGATCGACACCAACATAAGCTTTTGCAAGTTCACGAATAAAAGGTAAACGCTCATTGATTTTGGCTTCACCAAGATGGCGCAAGTCGAGATGTACCACATCACCCCGTTTGCTGCTAATGACGCGGCCTTTTTGTTGTTCTTGCCAGAAACATTGACTGAGTCTATCGCGAGGGCCTAGTTCCATGTATTTATTCTTGGTTTGACCAACCGGGATCTCTGGGCCTAAACCATAATCTTGCAGGTAGCGATAGCCATCTTTATTAACCAAGATACCGCCTTCGCCGCGACAACCTTCGGTCATTAAAATGCCCGAGCCGGGAAGTCCGGTCGGATGGTACTGGACAAACTCCATATCACGCAGCGGCACACCGTGGCGATAACACATACTCATGCCATCACCGGTGACAATGCCGCCATTGGTGTTATAGGTATAAACTCGGCCAGCACCACCGGTGGCAACGATAACACTTTTTGCCTGAATGACACGGGTAATACCTTCGGCAATATCGAGTAACACGGCGCCTTGAACTTTGCCATCAAAGACCAGTAAGTCTAAACAGAAGTGCTCATCGAAACGCTTAATAGAGGGGTATTTAATCGATGTTTGAAACAGGGTATGTAGCATATGAAAGCCGGATTTGTCGGCGGCAAACCAAGTGCGCTCGATCTTCATCCCACCAAATGCGCGAACATTAACCTTACCATCTTCACGGCGGCTCCAAGGGCAGCCCCAATGTTCAAGTTGGGTTAGCTGGCGAGTTGCATTTTCGACAAAGTATTGCACCGTATCTTGGTCACAAAGCCAGTCGCCACCTGATACGGTGTCGTTGAAGTGGTTGTCTAACGAATCGTGATCTTGCACTACGCCCGCTGCGCCACCTTCCGCCGCAACAGTATGGCTGCGCATGGGATAGACTTTTGATATTAGCGCTATCTCTAAGCTAGGGTCGCTCTCAGCGACGGCAATGGCTGCACGAAGACCACCTCCACCTGCGCCTATGATGGCTACATCCGTTTTGATTATTTCCACTAATTACCTCCTAAGGAGTGTTTTTGCTGTTATGACTGATGATCCTCTCTTCCCCTGTAAAAGGCATGATCTTGATCAAAAACAGGGGCTGAAATAAGACAATTTGATTAATTTAATTACTCGTTAAAACAAGCAATTAAACTTCCTTTTCAGTTACACAATATTAGCCTACTTTAATTTCAATAAAGGACACTGCCCAAGGTGTGAGTAAGGGGTGTGATCTGGTTATCTATTTAGCGTTTAAATCAGCGTGCTTGATTGCACAGAAATTCATCTAATTTCGTGATTCCTAGCTACACTTTAACTAGTTAGAGAGAAGGCAGGGATGAAGCTTAATGATCAAAACCGCGATGGCATGTGTAGGAGTGGTGCTCGTTGTGATCTTCACTCGTCCCTTTTGGGGGGGGACTGCCACTACCGAAACACCTGCGGTTGTACCTGTTATTCGCATCGCCGTATCGCAAACACCTTTGTCTTCTGCTTTTTTCATCGCTCAAAGTAAAGGGATGTTTAAGGCAAAAGGACTCAATGTTGAGTTGGTACCTTGCCGAGGAGGCGTTCATTGCGTTGATATGTTATTGGAATATAAGGTTGATCTCGCTACGGCCTCGGAAACGGTGTTTATGTTTCAAAGTTTTCGCCATCCGGAGCTTAGGTTGCTCACTTCCTTCGTTGAATCAAGTAACGATGTTAAGTTATTGACTCTTAAAGGTAATGGTATCAATAGTGTGGATGATCTGCTGGGTAAAAAAGTCGGGGTGATCAAAGGCAGTGCCAGTGAGTTTTTTTTAGACAGCTTGTTGATTTTAAATGGCCTTGAGATCGCGCGGGTAGATAGGGGGTTTTATTCTCAAAATCAATTGGTTGACGCTTTGATTAAGCAAGAGGTTAACGCTATTTCGGGATGGGAACCTTTGGGCTACGAATTGAATATCACTCGACCAGAACAAGTACGACAGCTGCAAAGTGATGGGGTATACAATCTGTCATTTAATTTAATTGCGCAGCAGCCCAACATGCCAAACCAAGCGGTTTTGGCCGCGTTGTTAGGGGCTATTGAACAAGCCAATCTTATGCTTACATCTTATCCCAAACGTAGCCAAGCCTTGGTGAGTGAGCATTTAAATGTGCCTTTTGAACAACTGAGTTGGTCGTGGTCAGACTATTTATTTCGTTTATCCTTGGGGAATGCTTTGCTGTCTAATTTACAAACTCAGGCGCGCTGGGCGATGGATCAAGGCTTAGTTGAGTCGCAAGAGATTCCTGACTTTCGCAGTATGCTAGTTTGGCAATTATCTGATCCAGTCTCAGCTATCGCGGGGCCGCAGTGAATTTGGTTATCTCTCGACGCTTATTGATTCTGACCCTACTTTCGGTTGGACTTATCTTTGTCATGATTATTTCCCTCTTTCGCCTTCATTCGCATCAAGCTCATGCCAATGTTGAGTTATCCCATATTATGAAAATTCAGTTGAATTTGGATCTATTGCGTAGCCATTTATGGCATTTTCATCAATACCAAGATGAGCTGGCTTTAGTTCAAGCGCAGCAAACGCAAGTGGGATTAAGCGAATTACTTGAGCACTCCTCTGCTTTATCGACTTCGAGTTTGCCTGAGATGGCAAATTTAAAGCGTATGAATGCCACGATGGGGGCGCTACTCAATATGCAGCTTAATGAGCCTGTCCATATTTCAGATCCACAAGCCGATAAAGAGCACTATTCGATGTTGCAAGCTCGG
This sequence comes from Motilimonas thetidivivens, assembly GCF_046452435.1. Classification (NCBI taxonomy): domain Bacteria; kingdom Pseudomonadati; phylum Pseudomonadota; class Gammaproteobacteria; order Alteromonadales; genus Motilimonas; species Motilimonas thetidivivens. Next base: position 49,720 of record NZ_JBKFDK010000011.1, on the reverse strand, counting down.
CTTAATATGACTATCCAAGGGATAACCGAAGATTTATACCGTTTGCACCATAGAGCTATCGAAGATGCGCAGCGCGTTTCGCTAAATATGCTGTATTTTATCGGTGTGTTGTTGCTGTTGATCGCGGTGGTACTCGCTCTGTTTGCTTATGCTACGTTGAGGCGTTTTCGAGTAGGATTTACCATGCTGCAATATGGTATGCGAGATGTTGCTAAAGGAGAGCTTACCAGTCGACTACGGCCTGGACCGCGTGACGAGTTTACTCAGTTAGCGGAATTCTTTAATCAAATGAAAGATTCCCTGCAAAAAACCACCATCAAACGAGACTTGTTGCAGTATGAAGTCGAGCAGCAAACTAGCCAATTACGCGCGCAACATATTAAATTACAATATTTGGCCGAGCATGATGAATTAACGGGATTATTTAACCGCAGAGCTTTTTCTAATCAGGTATCCATTGCCATGATGCGAAGTAAGCGAACGCATAGCCATGGTGCATTGTTGTTTATTGATTTGGATTATTTCAAAGATATTAACGACAACTATGGCCATGATGCGGGGGATTTTGTGCTCAATACCATCGCCGAAAGGTTAAGAACTCTAGTCAGAGAGTCGGATCTAGTTGGCCGGCTAGGGGGGGATGAATTTGTGGTTTGGCTAGACTTACTGGCTAGCAGCAAAGAAGCGGAAAAGAAAGTACAGCAAATTAGTGCAACCTTGTCTGAGCCCATAACTTGGCATGATAAACCGCTGAGCACGGGCGCGAGTATTGGCATGGCCATGTATCCTGAGCAAGCTGACTCGTTTATTGAGCTGCTTAAAATAGCTGATAATGCTATGTACCAAAATAAAAGCCAGCGTCGGCAAAAAGCAACATCATCTTTAACAAGCCCAAGTTGAAAAAGATGGCGAGTAGCATGGTGTCAACAAGCATAGTTAGCTAACATAGACGCACTGCGATGCCAAAAAAGTTAACATGTCATTATGTTTGAGTCTGCCAAGTCCCCCTCCTCGAGCCAAATAAACCGATTACACTTTAGTGATGTTGAAGCGCAGCTTTTATTGCAGCAGGTATCGCAGTTAGGTCAACATCAGCAAGCATTAGAGCAGCAAGCCACAGCTTATCATCAGGCTTATATGTCAGCCCTTGGCTCAGCTGAGTTAGAGCTGATAAGCCTAAAGTTACAGCAGTTACAACAGTGGTTAGCGTACATTTCTTCAGGTCAGCTTGAGGACTTGGAGCGCCAGCAACTCGTGAATTGGATAATCAAGGATGCCCAAGCCTTGGGGGAACATGGACTTGCTGATATGCAGCCGATACGGGATCTTATTTACGCTCTTGTTGAGCAAATGCTTGTGGTGGCAAAGCAAGATATCATTCCCAGCCATGCCACTTTAAGCCAACTACGCAAAGCGTTAACTATATTGCTTGAGCATGATTGTGACATCACCACTCAAGAGCTGCTTAGTTTGATTGCCTCACCCGATACATTAACTGACTGGCTTGAGCTTGCTCGCCAAGCAACAAAGACGGGGCAGCAAAGCGCAAATGGGGTGAGCGTTGAGCATTGGCAAGATTTGGCTGCGCCTATCTTACGTGATAAAACAATGCAAAAACTATACAAGCGGTTGGCGCATCAATTACATCCAGATAAAGAGCAAGATGAGCTTCGTAAGCCGCAAAAACAAGCTTTGATGCAGCGGCTGGTGCGAGCGAAAAAGCATTCAGATCTAAGTACAATTCTGTCTTTGTATCAGCAGCATGCCACACAGAATGTGAAGTTTGATGTGGCTATGAGTCAAGCGATAAAACAAGCACTAGAGCAACAAGGTATCGCATATAGTCAAAGCTACCAGCGGACCTTGCAAGCTAATACGGCGAAAATGTGGGCATGGCGCCGATTTAGTCAGGGAGATCTTTCTCTGACAACGCAATTACAACAAGCGCATGTTAAAATTCAACACGAACGAACAAGGTTAACGCGAGCACTCGCGCAGGGCAGTAAGGTTGACGCTCTCAAGCACGCTTTGCAGCAACGATTATAGAATACCATTTAGTGAATAATTTACAGGGAGATAAGCCGTGGCTCAGCAATGGCAGACATTTTTTCAGCAATTAGCGCAATCCGAGGCTCCTTTATCTCAGGCGCTGATCACGCAATATGGTCAAGCTTTTCTGGCCGAACAATTAGCGCAATATATCACCCGACAAGGCGGCAACAGTGGTTCATTCTACCACGATATTTGCCAAGCAGAGCGGTATCAGGATCCCGAAACCGATCCTCGTTTTTGGCGCGCGTTAGTTGCCTTTAACCAAGCGGGTTTAAACCCTCCAAAGTCCCATGCTGTGATGAAATTTGTCAATATTATCGAGCAGTTGCAGCAATTTGCAGGGGCGGCAGTATTACCAGAGCGAAATTTGAAACGTAAACGTTTACAAAGACTTGCTTTAGCTTACGCCCTGACATGGGAACATTTATATTATTTGGCTAGCGGCGAAGATGAATCTGAGCCTAGTGCGGCCTTGTTTGCGCGTTTTGGTGTGACACTTGATGACCATGACCATGACCATGACCATGACCATGACCATGACCATGACCATGACGCTTAATTGTAAGGGAGAAATTTTTGGATGAATTGGTTCCCGACAGCATCTCTTCAAGCGCTTAAGCAACGGGCTGAGATTATTAATAAAATCAGGTCTTTCTTTGAACAGCGTGGGGTATTAGAAGTGGATACTCCCGCCATGAGTCAGGCCAGTATTACGGATATAAATCTGTTTCCATTTATCAGTCAATACATAGGCCCAGGTGCGGCGGTAGGGCAAAGTTTATATTTGCAAACCTCGCCCGAGTTTCATATGAAGCGCCTGTTAGCCGCTGACTCTGGGCCTATTTATCAGATCTGTAAAGCATTTAGAAATGAAGAATCTGGCCGATTTCATAACCCTGAATTTACTATGTTGGAATGGTATCGCCCTGGGTTTGATGATCTTGCCTTGATGGATGAAGTGGCAGATTTATTACTGCTGGTACTCAATTGTGATGTGCCTTCTCGCTTAACTTACCAACAGGCGTTTGAGCAGTTTTTACAAGTTGATCCATTAAGAGCCGATCTAGCTGAGCTCAAGCAACTGGCAGATGCCCATGGCTTTACTGAAATTGCGGCTACCGAGACCTGCAAGGATACCTTGCTTCAGCTGCTCTTTTGCATGGTTATTGAGCCTCAAATTGGTCAGGATGCGCCTTGTTTTGTTTATCACTTTCCGGCTTCGCAAGCTGCATTAGCACGCTTACATCCGGGAGATCCCCGCGTTGCGGAGCGCTTTGAGGTTTATTATCAAGGAATAGAGCTAGCTAACGGCTTTAATGAACTCACCGATGCGACTGAGCAAAAAGCGCGCTTTATCGCTGATAATGCCAAGCGTCGTGCTACGGGTAAACCAGAAATGCCGATTGATAACTTGTTACTTGCGGGGTTAGAGCATGGTTTACCTGAGTGCGCTGGGGTAGCATTAGGGGTAGATCGTTTGGTGATGCTGGCCTTGGGGGCTGAGCATATAGATCAGGTGATCGCATTTCCCGTTGAACGAGCATAGGTTGATGTCATGCGTTTAAGAAAAGTAAATGATTCACATCTAGGTCAAGTCGTTAGAATTGCTTACTGGCTACTGGTTTTAGGTATCATCTATTTAGGTCAAGGTTTGATTGATGATCCTGATCTAGATTGGCTAGCAAGCGCCGCAGTGATGGTTGTCGCTTTGCCACTTTACCTTTGGGTGATCAAATTATTCAAGGCCGAAGGCCAAAATGATGGTTTATAGCTAAATTAAGTTTCTCTTATCACTACCTGATTTTTACCCTGCTGTTTTGCTTGATACATGGCCTCATCAGCAAGTTTAAGTTGCTCGGAGATGGCCATGTGGATACTCGCTTGGTTGACATAAATGATGCCAATGCTAGCTGAGACAGCAAAACTTTCTGCTCCCAACTGACAAGGTTGGGTTAATGCTTCGAGTAGCTTTTGCGCTAGCTTATGAAGAGCATTAATATTTTGATAATTTTCGAGAACCAACACAAATTCATCACCAGCAAGTCGCGCCGCTAAATCCGTTTGGCGGATATGTTGACGCAGGCGTTGAGCTGTTTGTTGTAATAAATAATCACCGGCATCATGACCATAGTTGTCGTTGACTTGCTTGAAGCCATCAAGATCTAAGAAAGCGATGGCATAATTTAGTTTCCTATGTTGATGATAGGTTTGCGTTTTCTCTAAGCTTTGCATTAGGTTGGCCCGATTAGGCAAGCCTGTCAGTTCATCATGCAAGGCCATTTTTTCTAGCTTTTCGATTTGGTAGCTTTCCCGTAAATCGGCGAACTGTAATATGCTGTATTCTTTGTTTCCTTGCTTGTCAAAAATGGCGGTGTAGTTAATTTCAAATGGGATGCTTTCTTCACCGAAGGTTAATTCTTCCTTGCCGTGCCAACTCTTGGTTTGGGCTAAGATGTTATCAATTAACTGGCGCTGTTTGGCATTCGCTATCAGTTGTTTAAAATCGCCACGTAGTTCAATGCCATCAAGTTGCTCGGTTAAAAGTGATTGCATGGCTGGGTTAATCATTTGAATATAATGACGGCGATCCAAAATGACGACACCGTTACGATTAGCCTGAAACATTTTGGCTGCTAGCTGGGTTTGACGGGCAGAGGTTATTTCACTGGTAATGTCTTCTAAGGCAAGAAGTAACTGACTGGCATGACCAATCTGACTTAAGCGTGTTGCGGTAAAACGCAAGTATTTGGTTTTGTTATTACTCGTTAATGTGAGTTGATTACGGTACTGCCATCTATCACCTATGAAAATCAGATCTAGCTCGGCTTTATGCTCTGAAATTTGCGGCATAAAATCCGGTAAGAAAAGATCGATAAAATCATCTTCATTATCTTCCATTAGATTATAAAAGGCCTGATTTGCCCGTTTTATACAGTAGGTTTTATCCAACACCACTAGGCTATGCTGAACCGTTTCGATGATGGTTTCTGCAAATACCTTGCGCTTTTCCAGTTGAGCCATAGTTTCATCTTGGTATTTCTCTTTGGCTTTAATACTTTGCAATAGCGCATCGAAATCGGCCTTAAACAAGGCTAAGGTATAGTGTTTTTGCGCCTTGGTATGAGGGGTAGACTTAGGATTAAAATCGCGCATTAATGATGCTAAGCCTAAGATAAACTGTCGAAAGTGCTTATATGGGCGACGTATAATCCAGAGGCAAATCAAGCTAAACAGCACACTTAAAGCAACACCAACATAAATGCTTTTTTGAGCATGCAGTAAAAGGGTGTTAAAGCTAATTTGGGTATAAATGTACCCCTTTACTGTATCTTCTAAGCGAATTTCTTGTTTTATCCAATAATCACTCGTCCAAGGTGTCAGCTTGTCAGCTAAACTAGGTGGCGTGGTTCTTTGACTAAATGGCCAAGAGTGAATTTGATTAAGCTGGTGGTCGAAAATGACCATTTTCACAATGCGCTTATCGTTAGCAAGGTGGTTTGTTAAGCTCACCACATCGCTTAGCTTTTCTTGCGATAGCAGCTCACCTAAGCGCCGAGCGACGGCCTGACCTTGATTGTTATAAGTCTGAAGTTGAAAACTTTGGTTATACTGAAGTTGGTAAAGGGTGAAAAAACTACTCAAGCACAGCATAAAAACAAATACCGCCAAAGGTGGGAGCCACTTGGAAGTTAAGTTAGGTTCGCGGTTAGCGTTGTTTAAATTGCCCACTTTTTGCCCTTAATGACTGCCATGATTTTCTTGGTATTGAGTTGGCAGCTAGTTTAATCATCTGTCTTGGATGGTTGTTTTTAGTATTATTAAATCACGAGTATCAAGGTATTTTTGTGCTGATGAGCGCAATTTCATCTTACAAAGCAAGATAGTATTAAGATTGTGAATAGCCGCATTATTTGGGCGAGGTAATTTTCCAATATCCTGTTTGTTTAACCAAAGGACGTTACTATGAAACAAAAGCTGTCACAAGATCTTGAGCAATTAGATAACGCTATTAGAAAAGCATTTCCCGCTGACGAGTGTACGGTTTCAAATTTAAGGCAAGTGGCCGATGAAATAGAATTAGCGCTAAAAACGGGGAAAACACCGCAGCAGCAAGTTGCTGAGCAGTTAGAGCAAGAAATGCTTAACTTCGAACAAGCTCACCCTCAATTAAGCTCAGCAATTAGAAATCTAATCAATACCTTAAGTGGTATGGGAATATAGTTGAGTAAATTGGTCTAAGTGGTTTTTTAGCATGCCTAGGGTAGTAGCATTTGAGCATTCTAAGCTCAAGATGCTACAACTAGGCTCGGGGCTTAGGTGCAGGCAAAAGTAATCTTGGCTTCTATTCTTACGAGCAATACCATTGGCGGAATAGCCAATCGGCTCAAACAACCAATCATCAATCAAATAGTCTTGATTTAACTGCTCTAATGCCAATAGTTGGCGCAAGCGGGGTTTATCTAAGTTTTGATTAGATAAGCGCCATTGCCATTGTTTAGGTAAGGGACTGAGTTGCCAATGTAAAGCATTCGGGGAGGCAGGCGCTAAATCATGCAGATAATGGACGCTGTTTGTTGAGACTTTAAGCTTGTTAAAGATACTTCGTAACCTAGCTGCATCCTCGCTAAACTGGCTTAGTTGTAATTCTGGGTTTTGTTCGCTTTGGCGTTGAAAGCTAAGCTCACGTACAGATTGTGGCGTAAAATGCTCAATCAATGCCATGGCGGTATTGATTAGAGGGCATAAGCCGCAGGTAATTAGAATGAGATGATGTTTAAAAACCAATAAGCTTGATTCTGATAACAAATAGGCATGAATCTGCTGATTGCATACGCTTGATAAAATCGTCGCTGAACAAAAGTTTAACTGTTGTTGCCAGAAGCTACTCGGGAATTGAAGGAGATCTACGCTAGTATCGAATTGAATTTTTAGCCGCTTTTCTGCAGCTTCAAAGGGGGGCATAAGTTCCATTCTAGGGTGTTTTTTGAAAAAAACCTGAGCCGAGCATAATGTTGGACATCACTATACTTGTTTAACTCGGTTTTTTACATGGTAATCGGCGTTTAAATTCCATTAAATCTGATACTCAAAATTAAACTCGGGGGCATTTATACCTAATCAACTTGAAACATGCAGCTTCAAATTGATTGGGTATGATTATCAGATTTTGAGCCATCAAAACAGAACCTTGCCACGACACCATCCTAAGTTTATTCATCTGAGATGCTTTGGCGTCTGACGTGTATGGCTGAAAATATTTTTTCGGCATCCAGTGCTCTGGCGTAGCGCATCAGGTCTTTTTCGTTGTCGAGAATGTAGTCCGTGAGCAACTCTTGGGCGTGGGCGAGTAGCTCATCACCTTGCCAAGGTTTAGCGATGTAAAAGTCCAAGCCGCCGCGATTGAGGGCATCAACGGTGTCTTCCAGTCCGGCTTGACCCGTTAGTAAGACTTTTTTAGCCTTTTTGTAATCAGGTTGCTGTTGTAACTCTATCAAAAAATCGACCCCTTTAGTGCCGGGCATTAAGTGGTCGCATAAAATTAAGGCTAAGTGTTGCTGATTTTGTTGCGCATCAATGAGATATTCTCTGGCCTCATCCACACTTTGTGCACCCTCTAAGTCAAATAACGGGCTCAGTTCATCAAGGTCGGCTAATACGCTGTCTAGTACTTCTCTTTCGTCATCGACACATAAAATTATGTATTTGTTCATTATGACTCCTGTTGATTCTCAGCTCTCGCCCTTTGTTTGATAATAGGATTTATCACCGGGAGGTAAACATCGAAGCGGGTAAAATGTTGATTTTCGTCCGTGCTACTGAATACTTTTATTTCACCGTGGTGGCGTTTAACTATTTGTTGGCAGACGGTTAAACCTATACCTAAACCAAAGTTGCCTTCTCGTTTTGTGGTGTAGTTCAATTCAAAAATTGCGGCGCGCTTATTCTCAGCAATGCCGGGGCCATTGTCTTCAACGCTAATACAGACAAAATCGCGTTGATAGCGATTTAGGCTCGAAGTTGATATTTGGATGCAGCCTGTGCCTTGAGTGGCATCAATCGCATTGGCGATAAGGTTCGTCCAAATTTGTTGCAATTCGATAGGGTGACATTGCACTAATGGAATATCCTGATAGGATTTGATCACCTCATAGGCTTTGAGTTTGTTTTCAAAGATAACCAAGGTTTCTTCTAGCCCTTCATGAATATCGGCGAAAACGGCTTGCTCTACGTCTTGTCCTGCATAGTGTTTTAACCCTTTAACTAAATCCGCTATGCGTTTGGCGCAAACATCAATGCTACGTAAAAAATTACCAACCAGATAGTAGTTATCCAGTAGCTTAATATTTTGTTCAATTTCTTGTTGGCTACAGTTGGCAAAATGGTGTTGAAATTGAATTGGGCTGTCGAGCTCCATTTGCACCGCTTTTTTGGCCAACGCATTATTGCCAAATAGAGGGATGGCTGCCTTGGTTCGTTGGCGTATCACGGCTGTTGAAAGTGGCGTGATTTGCATGGCATTACTTAAGGTGCTCGCACCAAGCTGGCGAGTTGCGATATCAAGATCTTGATCTAATAAAAAAGGCACCTTGGTTTTTAAGGTGTCGGTGCCGCGTAAAATGGCCGCCACCGGATTATTTAATTCATGAGCCACGCCTGCAACGAGTTGCCCTAATACCGCCATTTTTTCTGTTTCAACCAGCTGAGCGTGAGCTGCGTCGAGTGATTGCAAGGTGGATTGCAATTTTAGCTTGGTAACAATACTGCCTTGCAGACGTCGGTTAAAGTTACGCAGCAATAAGTGGGTGAAGGGGCCAAGTAATTCACTGTTTGATTTCATCAAGGTGGCAAACTGGCTTTTTTCTAACTTGATCACTTCGGTATCGGTTAAGGTAATGCTGGTGGTAAATGCTGGTTCACCCGTAATGAAAGACATTCCGCCCACCATCGAGCCTGAACGCATTACGGTTACCTCTTGCTCAGGCCCGTGTGGGGTGGATTTTTTGAGTAGCACTTCACCTTTGGCAATAAACCACAGGGCCGTATTGTGTTCGCCTTCACGAGTCAGTAAATGGTTTTTGTGATAGCTACGACAGACGTGTTGCTCATCGTTTTCTTTAAATACCCGATAGAGGGTATTGATCACTAAATCGGATAGCTCTGCATCTGAGTACAAACCATAATCTAAAAATTGGGTTTGATTCGCGGCTAGGGTTGGTTTAATCGGTAGCGGCCCAAATACAGCTTCATAATCATGCGTTAGCATTTGTCGCTGGGTGAGAAATTGACACAGCAGCTGGTGTATTTTTTGTTGTAGAGCCTCTGGGCTCTCTGGGGGGATGACAAAATCAACCCGAGCTTGATTGATTAAATCAACCAGTAAGCTGGCATCCGCAGGTGGGAAAACCACTATCGCCGTGTCGAGATTATGCTGAGCATGATGGCTCAACAATGCTAACGTGTTGGTGTTTAACTCTGCGATGATCAACGCAATGGATGAGCTTGCCATTTCAGTTTGCTGCCACTGCTCAACATCGCGAAATAATCGTAAATTAAAGTGCGAAGTTAATGAGCCTAAGCTGCTCTGAAGACTAAGCAGTCGCTCTGCATTGCTGTGCAAACATACTAGCTCAAAACGCGTCATAGTCATCTTCTAAACCAAATAATGTTTATTATATAAACAGTTAATAAAGTTTTACTTGAGCTAGGTGGGGATTTACGCATATTTATGCGAGCGTTTGCCCCCTCCATTTCCCTCGACTTAGATTATAAATAACAGGGTTAGGTACATTAAGGTTAATCCAGTGCCCCCAACGATGATGCCGGTTTTTAATAGATCTTTGGTGGCAATAAAGCCGGTTGAGTAGGCAAGCGCATTAGGCGGTGTGCTAACCGGAAGTACCATACCGAGTGAGGCGGAGAAGGCGACTACCACTAGAATGGGGATCAACCCTAGCTCCGATTGCCCAGCTACTTCACCGCTACTCATGGTGGTGGCGACGGCTGCTGCAATCGGCATAATTAAGTTAGCTGTCGCGGTATTAGACATAAAATTAGCCATTGCATAACAGGTTAATGACAAGCTAATGATCACCAGCCATACTCCCATATCAGCAAAATTAAGGCTGTTTGCGAGCTTTACCGCCAGTCCGCTTTTATCCAATGCCATGCCCATGGCGATACCACCGGCAACTAACCACAATACATCCCAGTTAATGAGCTTTAAATCTTGCTTGGTGATCACTCCAGTTAGCGTAAAAACAGCCAGCGGAATGATGGCAACTACATAGGAGTTCATGCCGTGAAGTTGGGTGGTTAGCCACATGATAATGGTGGCTACAAAGGTAATATATACCACCCAAGCTTTAGGGGAGTGTAAGAATTGACCGGCTAATTTTAACTCCATGTGCTTGTTCTTGGATGGGTACAAATAACGCAATAAAAACCAAGCGATGGCCAACTGTACACAGACAAAAGGCAATCCCACCATCATCCACTGGGCAAAGCTAACCGCGCCTTCGGGGAGGTATTGTAGGGCGATGGCGTTGGGCGGAGTGCCAATTGGTGTGGCGATACCGCCCGTATTGGCCGCAATCGGAATGGCAAGCACCAAGCCTTTGGCCCCTAAGTCGTTTTCGGGGGCGCAAGCGATGATGGGCCCTAAGATAGCTAGCATCATTACCGTGGTGGCGGTATTACTCATAAACATGGAAAACACCGCGGTTATCAGCATCAACCCGAGCATGACATATTGAACTTGATTGCCAAACGGTTTGAGTAATACGCGTGCAAGATTAATATCAAGGTCGTATTTAGATGCGGCTATGGCCAAAGCAAAACCGCCCATAAATAAAATGATGATGGGTGAAGCAAAGCTAGCAAAGATATCTTGATAGGGCAGTAAAGTGCCAAGAGGTGTTTCGCTTTGTTGGCTGACAAACATTTGCAAGCCTTGATCGGAAAGCATCACGACTTCTAACGTGATAATGAGTAACGATGTAGCAAATACGGGCACAGGCTCAAACACCCAAAGCAATGCCGCCAACAGAAAAATGGCGATAATTCGGTGTTGTACCAAGGTCAGTTCAGGCAAAGGAATTAACTGACTGGGTAATGCCAAAACAGCGAGAGGAATAGCAAAGCAGATCAGTAGGGGAAACCACTTTTTTAGTTTCATTTTAGCCGCCGTCGATGGTTAAACTCACTCAACTCTACCAATTAATAGGTAGTGCTTGCTTTGCTTTAGGCCACAGTTTTTACCACTTGTTATCGTCTTGCATGATTGATTTTACTCGCCCGTTTGATGTTTATATCAAGCTGCGGATTATTAATGATGATATTGGCTTCGTTAAAGGCTTTGTCGATGGCACAGTACACCTCATGCTTGATGGGCATTAAGTTGTCACTGTCATTGACAAAAACACGACACTCAAACTGCTTAATACCATTACTGTAACCGATAAAGTAAGCCTGAGGAGGCGGTGTATCTAACACCAGTGAACAACTGCCCATGGCCTTATACAGGGTATTGGTTACCGTAGCGGGATCTGCATCGAGGGTGACGCCTACGTTAATAATTACCCGCACGATAGGGTCTGATAATTCCCAGTTAATAAATTGCTCGGTTATAAATGCCTTGTTTGGCACGATGATTTCTTTGCGGTCAAAGTCAACTAAGGTGGTGGCACGGGTTTTGATTTTACTGACCGTGCCGGTTAAGTCGCGAATAGTGACGGTGTCGCCGATGCGTATGGGCTTTTCGAACAAGATCATCAAACCCGATACAATATTGGCAAAGATTTCTTGTAAACCAAAACCTAAGCCAACGGTTAATGCCGCTGCTAGCCACTGCGTTTTTGACCAATCAATGCCTAAGAATGAACAACCAACCGTGATCCCGATGATAATAACCATGTATTGCGCGATGGTGGTAATGGCAAATCCCGTGCCGGGCGCAAAGTCGATGTGTTGCAGGATCAGAAGTTCCAGTGCCCCTGATAAATTTTTAACCACGACAAACATAGTCCAAAGGCTAAAAATGGCAAAGATGAGATCTTGCAGGGTGACGGGGTCGATAATGTCTTTACCGTTGAGACTGGAGGACGAATTCCAGATGGTCACACTGTCTAGAAAAGAAAAAGCAGAATAGACTTGAGCCCAAAGATAAATCATCAACAAGGCGTAGGATAAATACAATAAGGTACGCAATAAGCCAAGGGATTGAGCACTGATGGTATCTAAATCTATTTCCGGCTCTTCAATGTTATCAAATTGTTCGATACGCGTTTCAGGCTCTTCTTCTTTCTCACGCTGCGCCAGTATTTCAGCTCGTTTCGCTTTGGCTCGGTCAAAGGCTAAGCGACGTTTTTGGATGAACATCCAACGATGAATGAGGAAATAAGTAAGCACAAACACCAGTAAGATAAATATAGATACTTGAAACTGGTTAAGCAGTGCATTCGCCGTATAAAAATAACCAGACAGCGCCATAATACAATTGAGTAGATTAACCACGACCAGTGAAGGCATTACAATGTGGTGCAATATGTGTGGATTTTTACGCTTTGTAAGATGGTAAGTTAAAGGCAGCTTGGCCTTATATACCCGCCAATAAAAGGTCGCTAATGCAAGGTTAAGTAAAATAAAAGCACACAAACCTAGGCTATTATAAACCGGCTCGCCTTCGTAGTGACTAGCAAATGAGTAGACACCTAGGCTGGGCAGTGCAATCAGCATCATTGCGCGAAACTCGCGATATTGCTGGGCAACCATCTCTGCTTGCCATTTAAAGTGAGCAATAAACAAGCCGTTGGGTCTAGACAAGTTTTTCACGATCAAAAACAGCCACAAGGCAACAGAAACTGAAATTAATGCAGCGCCGACATTTTGCGCAAAGGGGTATTTCCAACTGGTGACGAGAAGATGCGCCAGACTAAACACAAGAGCAGGAATAGGTAGTGCGAGCAATATAGAGACTAAAAGTGTATTAAAGGTATAACTGATTTTGTCTTGGGTTACTTTCCCAACGCGCTCTGCCGTGTCCTTTAAATAATGACGGAAATTGCGATTAGAAAACACCCAGCAATAAATCAAAACAATTAAGCCAATAGCGTAACCTATTGCGTTTTCTTGTAATTTGTCGCGAATGGCCAAAGGGATTTGTCGGGTATTATTTGGGCTAAACAGCCAGGAGACCGATTTTAAGGTATCGGAAAAAATAGCTGTATTAATCGCTTTAGTGTTGGGGATCCAAAATAGATATTGACCGGCAATGCCTTGAATTTGATCTATTTTCGAGGTCATCTGGCTATAGCTGACTTTGAGCTTAGCTTGCTCGTAGATATAGTTCTCAGACAAAGTGATTAATTGAGTGAGCAGTTGTTTACGGGTCTCTAAGAGAGCTCTGATTTCGCGTTGTTCTTGCTCTGAAAATGCTAGTTTGGCTGCTTTAATATAGCTTTTTTGCGCAACGGACAAGTTATCTAATGCCTCAAGCGCTTGTTGGTAGTCGTATTTTGCTAATCGAGTCGAGACGATGTTTTGTTCGGTTGCTTCTAATGGGGGCGCTTTTGGCAGCTGTTTAAGGCGCGTTCTTAAGTGTTCACCAAAGGCGTTGGAGACTTTTAACCACTCTACTTGTTCCCTGATGTTATCCACGGCCGTATTGATTTCATTCATTTGCTGATCAACCGTTGATTGGATATCGATAGAATCATCGAGTTGCTTAGCCAACTTGTTTAGGTCTTCACTATAGATTTGATTTTCTTTGAGAAGTTGAGTCAGCAGTGGTGAGCTAGATAGGGAGTGCTCGGCTAACTCTTCACCTTTAGCGATGGCTGTTTCTGCCGCTTGTTTTAAGCGGGAGTTTATGGCTTGCTGAAGGTGGTAAATAAAGCTCTGTAAGTTGCTGATTTTTTTATCGAGTAATTCAATATTTAAGCGGTAGAGCTCGTTACGATTACCTGCGCTAATTTGCTCTAGCTCTAACGCTAGAATATGGTTGGAGAGGGATGATTCATTGACTTGAGTTAGCACTAGTTTGGCTTGTGACACCTTATCACTGTCACTGTCAAACGACTGGATGTCGAGCTTATGTTGCAGCGATACAAGCTCATCCCTAAGCTTTTCAATTGTTTGTTGAAAACCAGAAACCTGCTTTTCAATATCATTGATTAATCTCTTTTTATCTTCCCTGGTTTGCTGCATAGCAACCAGTTGCGAGGTACGAAGTGCTAACTCTTCCTCTAACACCTTTTTTGACCAATCACTAATGTCTGGAAAAGGGGGGGATTGATACTGTCCTATTTGCTGTTGTAGTTGCGAAGACTGGTAGGGAAAATCATCCATCAACTCTTGGTAGCGTTTTGCTTGCTCACCGTAGAGTTTGGACTCCTTTAGATAAGCAATCGTTTTTTCATAGGTTTCTATCAGGGTGAGATTGCTGCTCGATTCTGGCTCGGCTTTCAATAAAGATATTTTATTCTCAAGTTGGGCTATGTCATTGGTTGCCGCGAGTAAAGTGCCGCTGAGGGAAAAATAAATGCATAGGGATAAGATAAGAATTTTCAAGATGGTGCCCTCTGAGTACTTAGCTTATTGATATTAGCATAGCTAACTCGCTATTTTATTGTTGTTTTTCTGCTTTTGTAAGTCTCATAACAGGCTCCGCTTAGGATCAGCACGCCACCGAAAATGGTTTGCCAACTCGGCCATTGGACTAACACGATAATAGCAAGGAGAGTGCCGTAAAATGGCTGTAGACAGGAGATTAAGGCAACACTTGAGGCGCTGAGTGAACGTAGTGAGTTAACCAGCAGGGCGTGAGGAAGCGCAGTAAACAAGGTGCCCAATAATAACAATAAAGCCAAGTTATCATTACTTGGTAGCTGCCAAGGGGTTGAATCCGATAATAATGATACTAAGGGTAACAGTAACAAGGTACCGACTAAGGTTTGATAACACATGGTCTTGGTCGCACTGTATTGGCTAAATTTGTATTTATATAGCAGGTTACGTGCGGCAAATAACACGGCAGAGAAGACCCCCAGCAAGATCCCTGCGCCAGCTTCACCCAAGGGTTCAGACATAGGTAGCATGATAACTATGCCTAAAAGCACCACTAAGGCGCATAACAGATCCCGTATTTTGGGTAATTGGCGCAGGATCAAAGGCTCTATCAGCACAGTGATCACGGGATAGGTATAAAGTGCAATCATACCCGCCGCGACACTTGACCATTGCATGGCATAAAAATAAGTGACCCAATGGGTGCTGACTAAAAAGCCTAAGCTAATGGCAATTAAATAGTCGATGCCATTGTGTAAACGAAAGGACTGGCGAGTGATGACTAAAATCAGGCTCAGCAAAGCAAAAGCCACAACGCAACGATAAAAAGTGATATCAAGTGCAGGCAGCGACACCAGCTGAGAAAATAAGCCGGTGCCAGCTAACAGCGCTACCGCAATGTGAACCGAGAGTAAGCCATTAGCGGGCACGCGTTATCCTTTTGTTTTTATGAAAGCTTAGGTTTATTGGTAAGTTGCAAACACTTCACCAAGACGAGTGGGTGCGCCTGGCGTTAAGGTCTCAGCAAATTCTAAGGTGTCCTTTGGAAACAGCGCAACGATAGTACTACCGAGTTTGAAGCGGCCCATCTCTTGGCCTTTTTCTAAGTAGATATCTTGGTTGCTGTAATCCCACACTTGCACTTGTTTGCCATTAGCCGGAGCAACGGTGCCCGCCCAAACGGTTTCAATGCTGGCGACTATGGTTGCTCCCACTAATACCATGGCCATTGGGCCTTTTTCGGTCGAGAAAATCGCGACTACGCGTTCATTACGTGCAAACAGGTTTGGGATATTTTCGGCGGTCAGGGGATTGACCGAGAATAAATCCCCCGGTACGAACAGCATTTTCTCTAGTTTGCCCGCAACAGGCATGTGGATGCGATGATAGTCTTTAGGCGCAAGATAGATGTTTGCAAAGCTGCCTTCATCAAAAGGAGCGACATCAAGATCAAAGCCGCCTAGTAATTCACGTGCACTAAAGTCGTGTCCTTTAGCTTGAAAAATTCGTCCTTGGGTGATTTGACCTACTTGGCTTACCTTGCCATCAACGGGCATCGCCAGTTGATTTTCCTCAGCTAAAATAGGGCGCGCTCCTTCACACAGCTCGCGGGTGAAAAAGTCGTTGAAGGTTTTATAGTGTTTAGGATCGCTATAGCGAGCCTCAGCCATGTTAACTTGGTACTTTCTGATAAAGGTCTCAATCAAAAAGGTCGTCAAACCGCCAGCTTCGGCACTGGCTAGTTTGCCAAGAAGACGAGAAATCAAGTGCTTAGGTAGTAGGTATTGCCCTAAAATTTTTAATTGATCTAACACGAAATTATCCTAAATAAATACTAACGGGCGCGGCAATGCCTGCGGCCGAAATGTCCTAAATTAACGTTTATGCTCGGGGATCACCCGGCTCGGTTTGTTTTCTGCCATGGCATCGGTTATGCGCAAGTAGCTTTGGTATCTTAATGGGTGGATCTTACCATTTTCTACCGCTTCAACAATGGCGCAGCCTGGGTCTGATTTGTGTTTACAGTCACGAAACTTACATAAGCCATTTAGCGCACGCAATTCAACAAAACCATCAAAAATTTGTTCGGGCTCGAGATGCCATAAGGCAAATTCTCGGATCCCCGGGCTATCTATCAGATCACCGCCATGGGGAAAATGATACAACCTCGCCGTTGTGGTGGTGTGCTGACCTAAACCTGAGTTTTCGGAGACATCACCTGTGAGCGCATCAACTTCAGGCATCAAGGCGTTCACTAAAGACGATTTACCCACGCCCGATTGGCCCACGAAGATGGATGTTTTGTTTTTTAACAAGTCTTGAATGGCTGCTAGGCCTTTACCGTCTTGCGCTGAGCTGAGAAAAACTTGGTAACCTAAATCACGATAGATTTGTAAGCTAGCATCAAGTTCAGTGAAGGCGTCTTGCTCAAGTAAGTCAACTTTGTTCAGTAAGATAACGGGGTCGATGCCGGTTTCTTCACAAGCAACTAGATATCGGTCAATGATATTGCTCGAAAATTCGGGCAGTACCGCAGAAACGATAATGATTTGATCTATATTGGCGGCAATGGCCTTGATGCCATCATACATGTCTGGTCGTGTCAGTACGGTTTGACGAGGGTGCACGGCTTCAATGATGCCTTGGTCACCAACCGTACTGGGGCGCCATACCACTTTATCGCCTGCAACCAGAGACTTTATAGCGCGTCTTAAATTACAACGCTGAATTTGTCCGTGCTCATCTTCAATATCTGCGTGCTGACCAAAGCGGCTGACAACCACACCTTGAATCGGTTGGCCAAACAAGGATTCGTCCAACTGCTCGGTTGCGGTGGTTTCTAATCGCTTGGCTTGGTTTGCTCTGACTCGCCGGCTTTGGTTATTGCTTAAGCGCTTTTTTTTGGCCACATGATACCTTTGCTTTGTCTCAAATATTAAACAGCGTATGATACAGCTATTATGATTAAATTACTGCAAATAAACAGGTAGACAATAATGAGCATTAATGAAAACAATCTTGTGTGGATCGATATGGAAATGACTGGCCTGGAGCCGGAGCAACACAAGGTAATTGAAATTGCTGCTATTGTCACAGACAGTGAGCTAAATATTTTGGCGGAAGGGCCAGTGATTGCCATTCATCAACCACAAGCTGAATTAGATAAAATGGATGATTGGTGTACCAATACTCACACTAAATCAGGCTTAGTTAAACGTGTACAAGAGAGCACATTCTCGGAAGATGATGCAGTGGCTATGACGCTTGATTTTCTTAAGCTATGGGTACCAGCAGGTGTGTCGCCAATGTGTGGTAATAGCATTGGCCAAGATCGCCGTTTTATGGTGAAGCACATGCCCGAGCTTGAAGCCTTTTTCCATTATCGCAATATCGATGTGAGCACGATTAAAGAGCTGGGTCGTCGCTGGGCACCGGATATGGTTAAAGCATTTAAGAAGCAAGGAACACATCTGGCATTGGATGACATTCGTGAGTCCATCGGTGAATTAGTTCATTACAAGCAACACTTCTTCACTTTTTAAGTGATTTGTTGGTTTTATAAGCGAACGCTTCAAGAATTGAAAAAAGACTTGCATTGAAATAAAAGCTCCCTATAATTCGCTTCCCGTAGGCAAATGGCGTCTCTGGTCAGATGTAGTTTGTTTATGATGAAGCGGTACTAGCTCAGCTGCCGTATGAAGAGTCGCGACCTTGGTTGAGATGATTTATGAAAATGAGCTAAACATGAAGCGGTACTAGCTCAGCTGCCGTATAAAGAATCGCGACCTAGGTTGAGATGATTTATTAAAATGAGCTAACTATGAAGCGGTACTAGCTCAGCTGGTAGAGCGCGACCTTGCCAAGGTCGAGGTCACGAGTTCGAACCTCGTGTACCGCTCCAAATTCAAGACACTGCTAAGTCTTTAAAAAAGCAATAAATGAAGCGGTACTAGCTCAGCTGGTAGAGCGCGACCTTGCCAAGGTCGAGGTCACGAGTTCGAACCTCGTGTACCGCTCCAAATTTAAGACAAAGCTAAGTCTTTAAAAAAGCAATAAGTGAAGCGGTACTAGCTCAGCTGGTAGAGCGCGACCTTGCCAAGGTCGAGGTCACGAGTTCGAACCTCGTGTACCGCTCCAAATTCAAGACACAACTAAGTCTTTAAAAAAGCAATTAGTGAAGCGGTACTAGCTCAGCTGGTAGAGCGCGACCTTGCCAAGGTCGAGGTCACGAGTTCGAACCTCGTGTACCGCTCCAATTTTTACTTCCGTTCCAACTCCTCTCTTGTTTTAAAGCTCCCAGATATATATCAAGTCAACCCGTTTTAGGTTTCTTGTCACGATCAAAAAAGGCAGCCTAAGCTACCTTCCTTATGATTTGTACCATGGCTCAAAAAGCGTTATTTCAATTCACTTTGAGCGAACAAGGCTGCGCCTATGATACCGGCTTGATTTAGGGATTGGGCTGGGATCACCTCGGCATCGGTTTCCAGTTGCTCGGCAAACTTGTCTAGTTTTTTACTAGCCCCACCACCCAGGATAAAGCAGTCTGGTGAGAGTAGGAATTCAAGACGCTGCAAGTATTTATTGAAGCGTTTGCCCCATTTGCTCCAGCTGAGATCTTCACCTTTTCTGACCGAGTCAGCCGTATAATGCTCAGCGACCATGCCTTCTAGCATGATGTGGCCTAATTCTGTGTTAGGTAACAGTTGGCCATTGGTGAAGACTGCTGTACCTAGCCCTGTTCCTATTGTGATGAGAACAACGACGCCCGATTTTCCTTTTCCAGCACCAAAGGTAAATTCGGCCATACCCGCTGCATCGGCATCATTGACGACGAAACAAGGACAGTTAGTGCGCTCACTAAATAAGGTTGCAGCATCCGTGTTGATCCAACTTTTATCTATATTAGATGCGGTTTTAGCAATGCCGTGCACGACGGTGGCAGGAAAGCCACAACCAACGGGGCCTTGCCAATTAAAATGATCAACCAGTTGTTTTAACGTATCAGCAACGGCTTCTGGAGTCGCTGGCTGGGGCGTTGGAATGCGGTGACGCTCGGTTAGCAGTTCACCCGTGGTTGTTTCTACTATGGCACCTTTGATGCCAGAGCCGCCAATATCAACACCTAATATTTGCATTGGTTCTACCTTTCTATCCTATTTTGGTCAGCATGCCTTGGCGCTCCTGATTAAACAAGGATGAGTTTGCTTTGGTATGCTTAAGTTTGAGCTTAGTCGAATAATTAATGGGGACGAGTTAAGCGTCGCGGGGGAGGCCTTTTTCGATACTTCTAATTAGTCGTTGCGTTTTTTTGTTGTCTATTAAAGCAGCCTTTTGTTGCTGTTGTATTAAAGCCCATTGAATATGCTCGCCCACCATAGTGGATTCACAATGGCTTAGCGCTGTTTGTAAATGTTCAATAATCGTTGGGTTATGTGGTGCATTACCAAGGGCAACTGCGAGGTTACGTTGCCAGCGCTGATAACCGATGCGACGTATGGGGGAGCCTTGGGTATAGTCTAAAAACTGTGCTTCACTCCAATTAAATAACTCGAGTAATTGCTTACCTTTAAGGGTGTCACGAGGCATAAAATCTGCTTCATTTGATAGCTGGGCATAACGGTTCCATGGGCAAATTAATTGGCAATCATCACAGCCGTAAATACGGTTACCGATTAGAGGGCGAAATTCGCTTGGGATACTGCCTTGTAGCTCTATCGTTAAATAGGAAATACAGCGCCGCGCATCAACAACATAAGGTTCAACAATGGCCTGTGTTGGGCAAATGGTGATACAAGCGGTGCAATTGCCGCATTTGTCAGCGATGGGGTGATCAATTGGCAATGGGATATTAACCAGTAGCTCACCTAAAAAGAACCAAGAGCCAGCTTGCTCATCTAGCACTAATGAGTGTTTGCCAACCCAACCTAAGCCCGCATTGGCCGCTAAGGGGCGCTCTAAAATAGGGGCCGAGTCAACGAATGGACGATAATCTAGTTCAGGTAAGTTTTGTTTGATTTTCTCACCTAGTAGCTTCAGCCTTTTGCGTAGCGTTTTATGGTAATCTCGGCCAAGGGCATAGCGACTGATATAACCAACATCAGGTTGTTTTAAGTCTTTTGCGAAGCTGGCATCTGGTGGCAGGTAATTCATACGGGCACAAATAACACGTAAAGTGCCGGGGTGAAGTTCGCTGGGCCGGGCTCGCATCATGCCATGGCGTGCCATGTAATCCATTTCGCCATGATAATTTGCATCGAGCCATTGTTGTAATGGCGCCTCGTGAGCGGACAAATCAATTTCTGCAATACCAATATGGTCAAAGCCAAGGTCGTGACCCCATTGTTTTATATCACGAGCAAGTTGGGCAAAATCAGATTCTGACATGGAAATATTACTATCAGGCAAATTGAGAAGTTTATCACAGTGATAATGATTGCCACATGCTTGATGTCACTGCTATGAGCAAAGCTGATGTTAATGATATATGACAATATAGCATGTACATCCAATCAAACTGATGGGGCTTTGAAACATGCATCATTTAGTTGATTGAGTATAAGACTCTAGATCCGTTATGCTTGCTGCTATTTTACTCGTTTTGGCTCTTTATTAACTATGTCTCTCTAAGGTATAGTCCGTGTTGATGCCCATAGGTCAAAGGGCATATTGTTTTGACCTGATTGTTGAGTTTTCTGGTTTATTCAAATGTTTAAAGCGATTCTAAGAGATGATTTGGCCACCGTTGAGTTTGGCAGAAAGTTAAGTCAGTGTTGCGAACAAGCCAGTTGTATTTTTCTTTATGGTGATTTAGGCGCAGGTAAAACCACCTTAACACGGGGGTTTGTTCAAGGCTTAGGTCACAAGGGTAAGGTGAAAAGCCCTACCTATACCTTAGTTGAGCCTTACGAGTTAGCCCAGTGGCAAGTTTTCCATTTCGATTTATACCGCTTAGGGGATCCGGAAGAGCTCGAGTTTATGGGGATCCGGGACTATTTTAGTGACACTAGCCATTGCCTAATTGAATGGCCAGATAAAGGCTTAGGGGTTTTACCTGAGCCGGATGTGCGGGTAGAGTTGAGATATGCAGGGGAGCAAAGGGAAGTCGACGTGATCCCTTGCTCAGCGGTAGGCAATAAGATCATCAGTAAATTAGAGTCAATTAATGAATAAGCTTCTAACACTGCTGTGCTTGTTAATTTTTAGCTTTAATGCGTTAGCCAGTGAGTTAAAAGGGGTCAGGATCTGGCCATCTCCCGATAGCACCCGAGTGGTATTGGATCTCAGTCATGCGCCAAAGCATGATTACTTTTTGCTAACAGAGCCGGATCGCATTGTTGTTGATATTCAGGGCCCAGCCACTAAGTTTGATTTTAGTAAGATCAAAAATACCAGTCCGCTACTGAAAAAAATTCGTACCAGTTCGCCACAAACCAAAGGCACTTACCGATTAGTGTTTGATCTACAGCAAGCGACTAAGCCTGTCGTGTTCTCTTTGACGCCAACTAAGCCTTATGGCCATCGCTTGGTATTAGATTTACCTCACAGTAAAGCCAAGACGGAATCGGTGGCGACTCCTCCTAAGCAGGTACAGGCACCTAATGAACAAGGTCAACGAGACATTATTATCGCTGTTGATGCGGGCCACGGTGGCGATGATCCCGGGGCGTTAGGCAAACGCACTTACGAGAAAAATGTCACCCTTGCCATCGCTAAACAAGTTGCTGATTTGATCAATCGGCAAAAAGGGATGAAGGCGGTATTAATTCGAACCGGCGATTACTTTGTGAATTTAAATAAGCGCTCGGACATAGCGCGCAAATCTCAAGCCGATTTACTGATTTCGATTCATGCAGATGGTTTCCATAACCCTAAGCCAAGAGGCGCCTCTGTTTGGGTATTATCGACACGTAGAGCGAATTCCGAAATCGGTCGTTGGATTGAAAAACATGAAGAGCAGTCGGAACTCCTCGGTGGTGCGGGTGAGGTGATCAAGCAGACGGATCAAGACTTATTCTTGACGCGAACCTTGCTCGATATGTCGATGGATCACTCAATGAACACGGGTTATGGCGTGAGTGTTGAAGTGCTGAAAGAGTTAGGTAAGGTAACTACGCTACATAAAAAGCGCCCCGAGCACGCTAGTTTGGCGGTGTTGAAGTCGCCAGACATCCCCTCTTTATTGGTGGAAGCGGGCTTTATCACCAACGTTCAGGAAGAAAATTTACTGCGTACCTCTAATCATCAGCAAAAAATTGCTAATGCCGTGTTTGTTGGGGTGAAGCGTCACTTTGAAAATAACCCGCCTGTGGGTACCTATTTTGCCTCTATTGCGGCTAAATCGCATGTGGTGCAACGCGGTGAAAGTTTATCGGTGATCGCTAAACGCTATGGTGTGTCGGTGGCGCAACTAAAACAGGCGAATAACCTTAAAACTGATCAAGTTCGCATTGATCAAGAACTAAAGATCCCAAGTAGTTAATTATGCCAATCAGAATTCTGCCGCCTCGCCTAGCAAACCAAATTGCCGCCGGTGAGGTGGTGGAACGCCCCGCCTCCGTGGTTAAAGAGCTGGTGGAAAACAGCTTAGATGCCGGAGCTACTAAGATTGACATTGAGCTTGAAAAAGGCGGCTGTCAGCTTATCCGTATCCGTGATAATGGCTGTGGCGTTTGCAAAGAAGAGCTTGAGTTGGCCTTAAGCCGCCATGCTACGAGTAAGGTAGCCAGTCTCGATGATTTAGAAACGATTATTAGCTTGGGGTTTCGTGGTGAAGCCCTAGCCAGTATTAGTTCGGTGTCGCGTTTAAGCTTTGCTTCTCGTACTCAGGAGCAGCAACAAGGCTGGCAGGCTTATGCCGAGGGTCGTGATATGGCGGTGAGGCTTGAGCCGACCGCACACCCCGTTGGCACCACGGTTGAAGTTGCCGATTTATTTTTTAATACCCCGGCACGGCGGCGTTTTTTACGTTCAGAGAAAACTGAATATGGTCATATCGAAACCCTGATAAAACGCCTTGCATTGAGTCATTTCGAGGTTCATTTCACCCTTAAACACAATGGCAAGGTTGTAAAAAACTTTCGGCCAGCATTGACCTTAGCCCAACAAGAAAAACGTGTGGCTGCGGTGTGCTCGGCTCAATTTATGCAACACGCCTTGGCGATAAGTGCTGAGCATGGTGATTTAAAATTGTCGGGTTGGATTGTTGAGCCCATCGGGGCTCGCGCGCAAAACGATATTCAATATTGCTATGTTAATGGCCGCATGATGCGCGATAAGCTAATCAATCATGCCATTAGGCAAGCTTATGCCGACAAATTGCCAGCGCATTTATATGCTGCGTTTATTATTTATATTGAGCTTAGCCCTAATCAGGTGGACGTAAATGTGCACCCCGCCAAGCATGAAGTACGTTTTCATCAAAGCCGCTTGGTGCATGATTTTATCCTGCAAACATTAAATGATGCGCTCAGCGCTCAGCCGCTGACATTAGCGGAACACAACGAGAATGCGCCAGCTAATGAACAGAGCCAAGCCTTAGGCCTTGAGCCATTGGAGTCAAGCCATCAAGTCTGTGAATCGGTGGCTCGCGGTGTTAATCATGGTTATAAAAGCCATTCTAATGCCGTGTTTGAATATGCTGAGCGCCAACAGCGGGAGCAAGGTGGTTCCCCTGCCTATCAAACAACGGCTCAGCCTCCCTCTCGACAATCATCGCATCAGCCGCAGCGACAGGCTTTTGTTCAATCTGTTTGGACGCAAACCCCGCCAACTCAATTTGCTGAGGATGGGCCCCTAAAGCAATTCAATTCAGAGCAGGCGGAGCAGAAAAATCAACGGGTGCTAGGGGGGGCGCTGCATTTGGTTGAGCAAAAATATGTGCTGTTACAAGTTCAAACTCAGTTGCAGTTGTTATCTCTGTCTCGAGCTTGGGAGCTTCTGACTTACCATCAGTTATTGGATTACTTTCAACAGCAAAGTATCTCACAGCCGTTGTTACTTCCTGTTGCGATAAAAGCTGGGCCAAACTTGGTCGATGTAGCAAACTTTCATCAAGCTAGCTTGAATAAGTTAGGTTTACAGTTGAAAACCCAGCATGGTGACACCATTATTGTCTGTCAGGTGCCGCCGCAAATGCGCAATATGCCACAAACTGACATAGTGGTAGAGTTATTGCAGCAATTGGCTCCACAAATGGATGAGTTACAAGGGGCGCAGGTTGAGGCCATCTGCCATTGGTTGGCGCGGCGCATGAGCGCATTTAAGCCTGCGTTTGAATGGCAAGAGGCGCAGCAATTACTGAGCCAATTGGAAACCCGTTTAGCTAAAGAGCTGCCGCGCTATCAAGCCGAGCTTGTTCGCCCTGTTGATTTTGCAACCACGATAAAGAGTTTTGATGTTGAATAATTCTGATCCACAAGCCATTTTTTTAATGGGGCCAACTGCCTCAGGTAAAACGGATTTGGCGATTGAAATTGCTAGCCGTATCCCTTGTGACATTATCAGTGTGGATTCAGCCCTGATTTATCGTGGCATGGATATCGGCACCGCTAAACCGACCGCCGATGAATTAGCGCAAGCGCCTCATGGCCTGATCGATATTCTTGATCCGAGTGAATCATACTCGGCCGCTGACTTTCGCGCCGATGCGATTGAATTAATGGATAATGCCGTTGCTAATGGCCGAGTGCCTCTGTTGGTTGGCGGTACTATGCTTTACTTTAAAGCCTTACTGGAAGGGCTATCTCCCTTGCCTCAAGCCGATGCAAACATTCGCGCTGAGATTGAAGCTGAATCAAAATCTTTAGGTTGGGGAGTGCTACATGATCAGCTTAAAGCCATCGATCCGGTTGCGGCGCAGCGTATTCATCCTAATGATCCGCAACGTTTATCGCGGGCATTAGAAGTGTTTCGCATTACCGGTAAAACCTTAACCGAGCTAACCCAGCAAAAAGCACCGCCATTGCCTTATAGGGTGCATCAGTTTGCGTTGATGTCTGATGATCGTCATACCTTGCACCAGCGTATTGAAGCTCGCTTTATGAAGATGCTGGACGCGGGTTTTGAGCAAGAGGTGCAAGCCCTTAAGCAAAGGGAAGACTTAAATCTTGATTTACCTTCGATGCGTTCGGTCGGCTATCGCCAAATGTGGCAATATCTCGAAGGGGAACTAAGTCACGAAGAAATGGTCTATCGTGGTGTGGTCGCGACGCGTCAATTGGCTAAGCGACAAATAACCTGGTTACGGGGCTGGCAAGATTTGGTTGTACTTGAGCCTGGGGCTAGAGAAAATATTGATAAAATCGTACAAGTTATTGGCTAGATTAAATAATCCATGTATATAATCTTAAGTCACGCAAATTTTTTTATAACAACAAAACAATAAGGAAAATAAAATGGCCAAGGGGCAATCATTACAAGACCCTTTTTTAAACGCTTTGCGTCGTGAAAGGATTCCAGTTTCAATTTATTTAGTTAACGGCATTAAGCTACAAGGTCAAATTGAGTCATTCGATCAGTTTGTTATTTTGTTAAAGAACACGGTAAACCAAATGGTTTACAAACATGCTATTTCAACCGTTGTCCCAGCTCGCCCAGTTAGTCATCATTCGGGTACTGCAGGTGGCAGCGAGAGCGGTGAATAACTTGTTGTTTTTGGTGGAGCCAGTCTCCACCTTTTTTTAAGGAGTTTTTTGCTTGTTAGACCGTTATGAAGCAGGTGAACAGGCTATATTGGTTCATATCGATTTTCGTGAAGAGGGCGAACGAGAAGATCTAGTAGAGCTTAAGATGTTAGTCAGTTCTGCAGGCGTAAATGCCGTGTCTATAATTACGGGTAGTCTTTCCAGCCCCCATGCCAAATTCTTTGTTGGCAGTGGCAAAGCAGAAGAAATTGCTCAACAAGTCAGCTTATGCAAAGCTGATGTCATTATTTTTAACCATGCCTTAACGCCTGGACAAGTGCGTAACTTAGAAAAGTTATGCCAATGTCGCGTGCTGGACCGCACGACATTGATACTGGATATTTTTGCCCAGCGAGCACGTACTTATGAAGGTAAATTGCAGGTTGAGCTGGCTCAACTTCGGCATTTATCGACTCGATTAGTTCGAGGTTGGACTCATTTAGAGCGCCAAAAGGGTGGTATTGGTTTACGCGGTCCGGGTGAAACTCAATTAGAAACAGATCGTCGTTTATTGCGTGGACGAATTAAATCTATTTTACGTCGTTTAGAAAAAGTCGCTAAGCAACGTGAACAAGGCCGACGGGCTAGACAGCGTAATGAGGTGCCAACCGTATCGTTAGTTGGTTATACCAACGCGGGTAAATCAACGTTATTTAACTTGCTGACGCAATCCGACGTCTATGCGGCCGATCAATTGTTTGCAACATTAGATCCAACCCTAAGGCGAATAGAAGTGGCGGATGTGGGGAATACCATCCTTGCCGACACGGTTGGATTTATTCGTCATTTAGATCATGACTTAGTCGCCGCTTTTAAAGCGACGTTGGAAGAAACTCGTGAGGCCGATATATTATTGCATGTTGTTGATTGTTCTTATGAACGCTATGAAGATAACATGCGTGATGTTGAAATTGTACTCAGTGAAATTGATGCGGGTGAAGTGCCGCAATTAATTGTCATGAACAAAATTGATGCGGTGGAAGGGATGACGCCGAAGATCGTTTATGACGATCAAGACGTACCTGTATCTGTCTACCTTTCTGCCAAAGAAGGGCTGGGCATTGATTTATTATTTAGTGCATTAACCCAGCGATTAGCTGGTGCTATGGTGTCAAAGCATTTAGCATTGCCCCCGACAGCAGGCAAGTTGCGTAGTACCTTATATGCATTAAACTGCATTGAGCATGAAGTATTTGATGATGCGGGTGGTTGGAATATCGACATCCGTATGACAAAGGTGGACTGGCAACGCCTTTTAAAACAGCAAGGAGAGGTTATTCAAACCTTTATTGCATCTTAATTGCCTGTTACATTTACTGATTAATATCTTCTAGCAAGTGGAGAATAGAATGGCCTGGAATGAGCCTGGAAATGGTGGTAACAAAGACCGCGACCCCTGGCAGAACAACAATAAGAATCAGGGACCCCCTGATTTGGATGAAGTGTTCAAAAAGCTAAGTGGTAAGTTTGGCGGTACTTTTGGTGGTAAAGGCGGTGGCGGTGACGTCAGCACTTTTGGTATCACAATTGTATTGATTATCGGTTTATTAATTTGGGGTGTAAGCGGCTTTTACACCATTAAAGAAGCCGAGAAAGGGGTGGTACTGCGTT
The DNA here is from genome assembly GCF_046452435.1 of Motilimonas thetidivivens. NCBI lineage: Bacteria > Pseudomonadati > Pseudomonadota > Gammaproteobacteria > Alteromonadales > Motilimonas > Motilimonas thetidivivens. The sequence goes on along the minus strand of NZ_JBKFDK010000011.1, from coordinate 21,809 downwards.
TTGGTGGTTACCATGAAACCGTGCTACCTGGCTTACATTGGAATCCTAAGTTTATCGACGAAGTTATTCCGGTTGACGTTAATACGATCCGTTCCTTACGTGGTAAGGGCTCAATGCTTACTTCAGACGAAAACGTGGTTGAAGTAGAAATGGACGTACAGTACAAGGTAGCTAACCCACAGCAGTATTTGTTTAGTGTGACTAATGCTGACGACAGTTTGTCGCAAGCTCTTGATAGTGCGCTACGTTACGTTGTTGGCCACACAGTGATGGACAGCGTATTGACCACGGGTCGTGATGTTGTGAGACGCGATACTTGGAGCAAGTTAGAAGAAATCACTACGCCTTACAACATGGGTCTTGAGATTATCGATGTTAACTTCTTGCCTGCGAGACCGCCAGTTGACGTTAAAGATGCGTTTGACGATGCGATAGCCGCGCAGGAAGATGAAGAACGTTTTATTCGTGAAGCAGAAGCTTACGAGCGTGAGAAAGAACCGACTGCTCGTGGTCAAGTGAAGCGTATTGAGCAAGAAGCGATTGCTTACAAAGAAAACGTGATCCTACAAGCGCAAGGTGAGGTAGCGCGTTTTGAAGCCTTACTACCGCAATATCGTTCAGCGCCTGAAGTGACTCGTGAGCGTTTGTATATCGAAACTATGCAATCGGTATTAGGTAGCACCAGCAAAGTGTTACTTGATAGCCAAGGCAGCAACAGCATGATGTACTTGCCATTGGATAAAATTCTTGAGCAAAGTAATCAGACTAGAACGAGTAAGCCTAACAACACAACGATTTCGCAACCTGATGTTGGCTCGACTTACAACACAGATATCACAATCAACGATACGCCAGTTCGTGGCACGCGAATTCGTTCGGGGAGAGAATAATCATGAAAAAACTTATTTTGATTATCCTTGCTGCTAGCTTGTTGGTGGGTTTCTCATCGGTGTTTGTAGTAGAAGAAGGTCAAAAAGCCATTGTTATCAAATTTGGTAAAGTGCAGCGTGACGCCGAAGGCTTACCGCTGATTTTTGAACCTGGTCTGCATTTCAAGATCCCATTACTTGAAACCGTGCGCGCCATGGATGCAAGGATCCAAACACTGGATGATGCTTCAGATCGTTTCGTTACTTCGGAAAAGAAAGATCTTATCATCAATTCCTATGTTAAATGGGAAGTGGCTGATTTTGCTAAATTTTACCTTGCTACCGGCGGTAACTTTGATATGGCTGCGGACTTATTGAAGCGACGTGTAGGCAATGCCTTACGTAATGAAATAGGTGCACGTACCATTAAAGAAATCGTTTCTGGTGAGCGTGATGATGTGATGATCAATGCGCTGAAGAAACTTAAGCGCGAAGAAGCAACAGAAGCGGAAAGATCTGAGCTAACCGAAGAGCAAGAAAGAGAATTGGCACAAGGTGGTTCGGATGATCTTGGTGTTCGAGTGCTTGATGTTCGTATTAAGCAAATTGAATTGCCAGCTGAAGTTCGTGAGAGCATCTATAAGCGTATGCGTGCCGAGCGTACTGCGGTAGCAAAAGAGCACCGTTCTCAAGGTCAAGAAAAAGCAACGATTATTCGAGCTAATATTGATCGTAAAGTGGCGGTAATGCTGGCGGATGCAAATCGTCAATCACGCGAAATGCGTGGTGACGGTGATGCGCAGGCTGCTAAGATCTATGCTGAAACCTACAGTAAAGATCCTGAGTTTTACGCTTTTATTCGTAGCTTAGAAGCTTATCGTGATAGCTTTAAAGACAAGAGCGACGTGATGGTGTTAAGTCCTGATTCTGAGTTCTTCCGCTATATGGAAGGGGCCACTAAGGCTACGCCATAGTTCAGATTATTGGACTAATATACTTTCTGTGGGCCAGCTTATGCTGGCCTTTTTTTATGATTAGTAGCATATATCGCTCGTCTTTAAACCGGCAGTAGCTTAGTCAGTAAGAATAGTTATTAGAAATTTTTGAATCGATATGCTTTTAAATCTTTCCATATAACTATTTAGTGAAAAAAAATACTCACCTTTTGGCTATAAAATTTGCTAGAATCCCGTTTTAATAAGTAACCGCGAAAAGTGAAAATGGGTAAGAATGTAGTTGTTCTCGGCACCCAGTGGGGTGACGAAGGTAAAGGCAAAGTTGTTGATTTGCTTACAGATCGTGCAAAATATGTGGTTCGCTATCAAGGCGGTCACAATGCTGGCCATACTCTGGTAATTGACGGTGAAAAAACCGTTCTCCACTTAATCCCTTCTGGTGTGCTACGTGAAAACGTAACCTGTATCATAGGTAACGGTGTTGTACTGTGTCCGCAAGCTCTAGTTAAAGAAATGACGATGCTTGAGGCTAAAGGTGTACCGGTACGCGAGCGTTTAGTGATAAGCGAAGCTTGTCCATTGATCTTGCCTTACCATGTGGCATTAGATGTCGCTCGTGAAGCAGCACGAGGCAAGAAAGCAATCGGTACGACTGGACGTGGTATTGGTCCTGCGTACGAAGACAAAGTAGCACGTCGTGGCCTACGAGTAGGCGACCTGAAAAACTTTGATGATTTCGCCGCTAAGCTAAAAGAAGTTGTTGAGTATCATAACTTCCAGTTAACTCAGTACTACAAAGCTGAAGCCGTTAGTTACGAAGATGTATTGGCGCAAGCTAAAGAAGTCGCAGAGCTACTGACTAGTATGGTTGTTGATGTAACAGACGTACTTGATAAAGCACGCCTAAACGGCGACAACATCATGTTTGAAGGTGCTCAAGGTACATTACTGGATATCGACCACGGTACTTACCCATATGTAACCTCATCAAATACCACAGCGGGTGGTGTGGCTACTGGTAGTGGTTTTGGCCCATGTCACATTGATTATGTGCTAGGGATTGTAAAAGCTTACACCACGCGTGTTGGCTCTGGCCCATTCCCAACTGAGCTATATGACGGTGCAGAAAAACTTGATGCTGATGGTAAGCATTTAGGTACGGTTGGTCATGAGTTTGGCGCAACGACAGGCCGCTTACGTCGCACAGGTTGGTTTGATGCCGTGGCTATTAAGCGTGCTATCCAAATCAACAGTATCACAGGTTTTTGTTTAACCAAGCTAGATGTACTAGATGGTCTAAAAACCATTAAGATCTGTACTGGTTACAAAACTCCAACGGGTGAAATCTTAGATGTGCCACCTATGGCTGCTGAAGGCTATGAAGTCGTTGAGCCTATTTATGAAGAGATGCCTGGTTGGAGCGAGCCAACATTTGGTGTGACTTCTTTTGATGCACTACCTGAGAATGCTAAGGCATATATCAAGCGTCTTGAAGAAGTGACAGGCGTACCTATGGATATTATTTCTACCGGTCCAGACCGTAACGAAACCATGGTTCTAGTTAATCCATTTGCATAAGATGGATTAATACTAAAAAAAGCCGCATTAGCGGCTTTTTTTGTATCAGATTTTTGTATCAAGTGGTTGGTAACTTGCCGCCGATGCAGGGTGAGCTTGTTAGTTAAACTCAGCCCTCCCCCAGTTATTACCAGTTATTAGCTATTTCGCTTTACAGCTAAGTCAACAAGGCCTATTAAGGCTTGTTTATATTCAGACTCGGGTAAGATAGCTAATGCTGCGATCGCCTTGTCTGCTTCTTCCTGAGCGCGTTGCTGCGTATATTCGATGGATTTGGTCTGTTTGAGGATCGTTAAGATCTCATCAAGATGATCCATGCCATTACCTAACTCGATCGCCTCGCGGATCCTTTGTTGCTGGGCGGGATCCCCTTGTTGTAGAGCGCGGATCAAAGGCAGTGTGGGTTTACCTTCTGCAAGATCATCACCGACATTTTTACCCATTTCTTTCGCATCTGCGGTGTAATCCATAACATCATCAATGAGTTGGAAAGCGGTTCCCAAGTATTTACCATAGTCTTGCATGGCTTGTTCGATCGCAGGATCTTGATTGCTGATCACCGCCATCAGGTGGGTAGCAGCTTCAAACAAACGAGCAGTTTTACAGTAAATTACCTGCATGTAAGAGGCTTCGGTGGTGTCAGGATCATTGCAGTTGATCAACTGCATGACTTCCCCTTCGGCAATCACATTGGTGGCATCCGATAGGATATTCATCACCTTCATGTTTTCTAGCTCCGTCATCATTTGAAATGAACGGGTGTAGAGAAAATCTCCCACTAACACACTGGCCGCATTACCAAATAGGTTATTAGCCGTTTCACGGCCGCGGCGCAATTCTGACTCATCAACCACATCATCATGCAGCAAGGTTGCGGTATGGATAAACTCAATGATGGCGGCTAGTTGGACGTGTTGATCAGCTTGATAACCCAGCGCTCTGGCGGTTAATACCGTGAGTAAAGGGCGAATGCGTTTGCCGCCGCTGTTGATGATATACAGACCTAATTGATTGATTAATGCTACATCTGAACTTAATCGCTTAGCAATGAGTTGATTTACTTGATCCATATCGGTTTTTGCTAAGAGTTGAATCTGTTTTAGGTCCATTTTGCGCTCTGTTATTTAACTGGGTGAAGACTGAAATCAGCTCGGCATTTTACAACAAAACTATGATTTTAGCAGTGCTTTAACATCATCTAGAAAGATTTTAAATTTTTTGCATTTTCAACTTGCCAGTACGAGATCATTTGCGTACAATCCGCCCCCATTGTGATTAAGTTATCTGGCTCAAATTTATAGCCAGCACGGAGTAATAGACATGTACGCTGTTATTCAAAGCGGTGGTAAACAGCACCGTGTTACAGAAGGCCAAACTCTACGTCTAGAAAAACTAGATCTTGAAACAGGTGCTTCTGTAGATTTTGAAGAAGTTTTATTAGTAGCAAATGGCGATGACGTTAAAGTTGGCGCACCATTTGTAGCAGGCGGCAAAGTAGTTGCTGAAATTGTTTCTCACGGTCGTGGCGATAAAGTAAAAATCGTTAAGTTCCGTCGTCGTAAGCATTCTCGCAAACAAGCCGGTCACCGTCAGTGGTTCACTGAAGTGAAAATCACTGCAATTAACGCTTAATAGGAGTACTAAAAGATGGCAAGTAAAAAAGCTGGTGGTAGTACTCGTAACGGTCGCGATTCAGAAAGCAAACGCTTAGGTGTTAAGCGCTTTGGTGGTGAATCAGTTCTTGCGGGTAACATTCTAGTTCGTCAACGTGGTACTAAATTCCACGCTGGCACTAACGTAGGCCTAGGTAAAGACCACACTCTTTTCGCAACTGCTTCAGGCACTGTGAAATTTGAAGTTAAAGGTCGCCTAAACCGTAAATACGTTAGCATTGTTGCTGAATAATCAGTAACAAGATAACTTTAAAAAAACCCGCTTCGGCGGGTTTTTTGTTTTTTCGGATCTAGCTGAACAAACAAGAAGTGTGCACCACATCACTTTTTGCTATAGTGTCTAGTTGGATTGATTGGCTAATTTATGACTCGGCAGGCAACTTTGCCAAGGCTGAGATTCGGTTTAGTAGCAAGTAGTTAACCTATTTGCGGCGGGAGTAAGTAATGAAATTTGTTGATGAAGCAAAGGTTAAAGTGCAAGCCGGAGATGGCGGCAATGGTGTGGTTAGCTTCCGCCGTGAAAAATACATTCCTAATGGTGGCCCCGACGGCGGTGATGGTGGTGATGGTGGTGATGTATTCTTAGTCGCTGACGAGAACCTCAACACTTTGATTGATTACCGTTTTCAACGTTTTTATGCCGCAGATCGAGGTCAAAATGGCCAGAGTCGTGGCTGTACTGGATCGCGTGGATCAGACAAGATCATGATGGTACCTGTGGGTACACGTGCATCGGATCTCGATACCGGCGAAGTGATCGGGGATCTTACCTTTCATGGCCAAAAACTCATGGTAGCCAAAGGTGGGTTCCATGGTTTAGGTAACACACGTTTTAAGAGTAGCGTTAACCGCGCGCCAAGACAAAAAACCATGGGCACCAAGGGTGAAGTTCGTGAGTTACTCCTCGAGCTGATGTTACTGGCAGATGTTGGCATGTTAGGCCTACCAAATGCAGGTAAATCAACCTTTATTCGTGCTGTGTCAGCCGCGACGCCTAAGGTGGCTGATTACCCATTTACCACTTTGATCCCAAGTTTAGGTGTGGTTGGCTTAAGCGGTGAGCGTAGCTTTGTTGTTGCCGATATTCCGGGCTTAATTGAAGGCGCGGCAGAAGGGGCTGGCTTAGGTGTGCGTTTTCTTAAGCATTTAGAGCGTTGTCGTGTGCTATTGCACATGATTGATCTACTTCCTGCCGATGGATCGGATCCTGCTGAGAATGCCAAGATCATTGTTGAAGAGTTAGAAAAACACAGCCCGAAATTGGCGAGTAAACCGCGTTGGTTGATCTTTAATAAGATCGATCTTGTGCTGGAAGATGAAGCCGAAGAAACCATTGAACGAGTGCTGGCTGCATTGGATTGGAATGACAAGTACTACAAAATTGCTGCAGCAAGCAAACAGGGCACCAACGCGCTTTGTTTAGATCTTGCCGAGTTTATGGAAAGTCTACCTAAGGAAGATGCAGAAGCAGAAACTCAAGAGCAAGTGGAATTTAAGTGGGATAACTACCACAAGGCTGCTGTCGAAGAAGCCACTGATGATTGGGATGATGACGATGACTGGGATGAAGATGACGAAGAAGGTATCGAGTTTATCTACCAGCCATAATTTGTAATTTTCCTTAAAGCCGCATTTAATGCGGCTTTTTGTTAAGCCAAGCTTTTTAAAATCAGTCTGCGCTTGATCAAGGTGCAGGCAAAATTTTAGTTAATTAAAAGCGTAATTTTTGCTCTTTGTTAAATACTTATTCAGTTTATTGATTAAAATAGCAAAACTATTCTAGCTAAAGAGTTTTATTGCAGTTATGTCTTATCAAAGACCTCTCACCAAACAGCAGCAAACCGAAATAACTCGGATTGCCATTAAAGCGGGTCAGCTGCTGCAACAACACGGCGCAGAAAGCCGATTAATTGAACAAACCACGGTGCGTTTAGGCACCGCTCTTGGTGCCCAAAGTATTGAGCTTGCCGTTTCAGCCGATGCCTTAGTGCTGACTTCTTTATTCGAAGGCCGATGTATTACCACCACGCGCAAGGTGTATGATCGTGGTATTAACATGCAAATGGTCTGTGATGTATTACGGATTTGTGTGATGGCCGAAAAACAGCTGCTCAGTGCGTCTGAAGTCAATCGTAAGCTAGATAAGCTCCAGCCGATGAAGTACAACCGTTGGTTGGTGGTATTCATGATCGGCTTGTCTTGTGCCAGTTTTAGCCATTTATTCGGCGGTGATTGGTGGGTATTTGGCGTGACGTTTGTTGCTTCAGCAACGGCTATGTTTGTACGCCAAGAGCTCGCACATCGTCACCATAATCCCTTTATTAACTTTGCCATCACCGCGTTTATTGCCACCTTGATTTCCAGTCTCGGCGTGATTTATCAGTTAGGTAATCGACCTGATTTAGCCATGGCAGCCTGCGTATTGCTATTGGTGCCGGGTTTTCCTTTGATCAATGCCGTGTCAGACATGGTAAAAGGCCATATTAATATGGGGATTGCCCGTTGGACCGCTGCTACCTTACTTACTTTTAGCGTGGCAGCTGGGATCTTTGCTGCGATGGGCGTCATGAATATTTCCGGAGGACTGAGTTAATGGAGCTTATTTTACTCTTGTTGGATGACATGTTTTGGGCTGCGATCCCAGCAGTGGGTTTCGCCATGGTATTTAATGTGCCGCAAAAGATGTTGGTGTATTGTGCTGTGGGCGGAGCAATAGGGCACGGTTTTAGGACCCTAACAATGCAGTTTGGTCTGCCTATCGAGTGGGCATCCCTAGCTGCTACCACTTTAATCGGCTTTATTGGCTTGTATTGGTCACGTAAACATTTGATCCCGCGCCCTGTTTTCACCGTGGCCGCTGCGATCCCTATGATCCCAGGAAGTTATGCGTTTGCGACCATGCTTGGCTTAGTTGAAATGAACGCGGGTGGGTTTACCTATCATTTGTTTCAAACCGTAATAGAAAATGGCCTGAAAACCTTGTTTATCTTGCTTGCACTTAGTTTTGGTCTCGCCATTCCTTCTATTTTGATTTATCGTGGCCGCCCCATTGTATAAAACGAGTATTAGCTATGAAAATTGCTATGATTGCCGCGATGGCAAACAATCGTGTGATTGGTAAAGACAATCAAATGCCTTGGCATTTACCGGCCGACTTAAAGTTTTTTAAAGCAACGACCTTAGGCAAGCCTGTGCTGATGGGCCGGCGTACCTACGAGTCGATTGGTCGTCCTTTGCCTGGCCGGTTGAATGTGGTGATCACCCGTGACTCAAGCTGGCATGCTGAAGGCGTGACGGTTGCCGCAAGTCCTGAGGCGGCATTAGCTTTAGTTGCAGAGCATGAAGAAGTGATGGTGATAGGTGGTGGAGCGATTTATCAAGCCTTTTTGCCACTCGCTGATACCTTGTATCTGACATTTATCCAAGCCGATATAGAGGGGGATACTCAGTTTCCCGATTATGAAGCGGGTAATCAGTGGCATTCGTTGCAGCTTGCTACGCATCATGCCGATGAGGCCAATCAATATGATCTTGTTTTTACTAAATTGACGCGCTTAGCTGGTTAACCAGAACTTTGGCTAGGCTATATCGTATGAATAATCCGCAAAAACGCGCTGAATATGTCCCTATACTCTCTGCGTTTTCATCCCTGAAAACGAAGTTTTGCTACTTATTCATACGATATTTATTGGCTGGTTCCATTAACCAGAATTTAGGTTAGCTAAGCTACTTACTTATGCACTGCGCTGACTGAGACTCGGCTGGCTGAATAAGGCTTGGTCTTGCCAGCGCAACATGGTGAGTTGGTTACCCCAAACACAGCCTGTATCTAAGCCTATCACGTCGCTTCGCTTGGTTGCGCCCATTAAAGCAGCCCAATGACCAAATAGGATTGTTTGCGAGCCTATATGGGGTCCATCAATTTCAAACCAAGGATGTAAACTGGTATCGGAATTACTCTGTGGTGGTTGTTTATTTTGAAAATCTAAACTGCCGTCGCAATAGCAATAACGCATGCGAGTAAACACATTAACGATAAACCGCAATCGAGCGAATCCGGTTAAATCATCGAACCAATAATTGGGGTGATCTCCGTACATATGCTGAAAGAATGCACCATAGCTATCGCCGCGCAACACTTGATGAACTTCTTCAGCCAGTGTTAGCGCTTGCTGCGGTGTCCATTGTGGTGAAATACCAGCATGTACCATAATAAATTGATGTTGAGGATGCGCTACAATCAGCGGCTGTCGACGCAGCCAATGCATGAGTTCGTCACAATCCGGTGCGCCTAAGATAGCTGAGGTTTGATCTTTCTTTTTGACTTTGGCGAAACCAAGCCAAGCCGCAATGAGGTGCAGATCGTGATTCCCTAATACGATTTGTGCGCTGCTTCCAAGGGATTTTATATAGCGTAATGTCGCTAAAGATTGTGGTCCTCTGGCCACTAAATCACCTGCTAACCAGAGTTCATCATTGCGCGGATCAAACTCAACTCGAGCTAATAACTGCTGCAGTTCAGCGAAGCAGCCTTGGATATCGCCAACAATATAGGTCGCCATGATTAGTGCAAAATATTGGGTTGAGCCAAGCGAAAAGCGGGGATCGCCACCTGATAAAGGCTTTTGTCTTTTGCCTGCATGGTGTAACTGCCTTGCATTACACCAAGGGGGGTATCAAGTACGGTGCCGCTGGTGTATTCGAACGCGCTGCCGGGTTGGATATCGGGCTGCTGACCGACGACACCCGGGCCTTCAACTTCGGTTTTTTTGCCATCGGCATCGGTGATTAACCAATGTCGATGGAGTAGCTGCATAGCTTGATCACCATTGTTACGAATGGTGATAGTGTAAGCAAAGACATACCGATTTTGTTCTGGTTCAGATTGGGCCGGAATATACTGCGTGGCAACACTGATTTGAATTTGCTCGTTATCCATTTTATTCCTCGTCGAAATCAGCCATTGAGTCATCGCTAATGTTATCAGGCATTTCTTCGATAGGGTTGTCGTAAAGCCAATTTGCAAGCGCTACGTACTGCGCGACGGTCACATTTTCTGGACGATGATTAGGATCTATGCCGAGTTGCTCAAGCTGTGGCTCGGTGAATAACTTCTTTAAGCTATTGCGCAGGGTCTTGCGTCTTTGATTAAACGCCATGGTGCAGACTTTGTTGAGCAATTTTACGTCTTTTGCAACCACAGGGAGCTCAGCATAAGGCTCTAGTCGTACCACGGCTGAATCAACTTTTGGCGCAGGTTTAAAGGCGCCCGGTGGCACTTCTAAAATAGGCGTAATTGCACAGTAGTATTGTGCCATTACGGATAAGCGGCCATAGGCTTTACAATTAGGACCCGCTGCCAGACGATTCACCACTTCTTTTTGCAGCATAAAGTGCATATCTTTGACTTTATTGGCAAAAGTAAATAGATGGAACATCAAAGGCGTTGAGATGTTATAAGGTAAGTTACCAAACACCCGTAGCGGCTTATCATCTTCAATCAACTGGTTGAAGTCAAAGCGCATTGCATCGGCTTGGTGAATGGTCAGCTTATGGCGAATAAACGGATGTGAAGTAAGTCGCTCGGCGAGATCTTTATCCAATTCAACCACATTTAATCGCTCAACCAGTTCAGCAACCGGCTCAGTTAACGCGCCCAACCCCGGACCGATTTCAACTAAGGTTTGATCATTTTTTGGGTTAATTGCGGCTACGATGCTGGCAATCACATTTTGATCATGCAGGAAGTTTTGGCCAAATCGTTTTCTCGCGCGGTGACCTTGATGTACTTTTGAATTCATAATTGTTTTTTCTCTACCATTTCTATGGCTTGATTGAGCGCGGTAAGCATACTGCCTGGATCTGCTTGACCTGTACCAGCTAGTTCTAGCGCGGTGCCATGATCAACCGAAGTACGAATAAATGGTAAGCCTAAGGTAATGTTGACCGAATTACCAAATCCCTTGTACTTAAGTACAGGCAAGCCTTGATCGTGATACATGGTTAACACGGCATCAGCATCATCTAAATATTTGGGCTGAAACAAGGTATCCGCGGGTAGGGGGCCAATAAGATCAATGCCTTGGGCTCGCAGCACGTCTAAGGTCGGACTGATCACTTCAATTTCTTCACGGCCTAAGTGACCACCTTCACCGGCATGGGGATTTAAACCGCAGACATAGATCCTGGGTTTAGCAATGGCAAATTTAGCTTTCAGCTCGTTGTTTAAAATCTCGATGATGTTAGTTAAACGCTCTGGCGTGATGGCTTTTGCTACATAGGCCAATGGAATGTGAGTGGTGACTAACGCAACGCGTAAACCTGTTGTCGCGAGTAACATCACCACATCCGAGGTATTCGACTCTTGGGCAAAAAATTCAGTATGACCGCTAAACGAAACCCCTGCTTGGTTAATGATCCCTTTATGTACGGGACCTGTGACCACAGCGGCAAACTCACCAGATAGGTTGCCTTGACAAGCAAATGATAAGGTATCGAGCACATAGCGGCCATTGGCTTCATTAAGCTCCCCTGCCACCGCTGGGGCTCCTAAATAAATAGGCGCAACGGTCAGTGTACCTTTACTTTGCGGCTGTGGTGCTAGATTTGGCTCATACAATGAAATAGCCACATCAAGATTGAGCTGCTTGGCTCTTGCTTCTAGCAAACTCGGATCGGCGGCGACAACTAATTGTACTGGCCAATCGTATTGACTGAGGGCTAATACTAAATCAGGGCCAATGCCACTTGGCTCTCCAGGTGTAATAACGATTCTAGCGGGCTGCATGGTTATTTATTGTCCATTATTTTAACATAAGCTTCTTCACGCAGCTCATTTAACCAGCTTTGTGCCTCTTCGTTATAGCGGCGGCTGTATAGAATTTGGTACGCTTTTTGTTTGTTGGCTTGTTCGGTAACATCTGTTGTGCGTTTACCCATGACTTGCACTAAGTGCCAGCCGTGAGTCGAGCGAAACGGTTGGCTGATTTCGCGCATATCTAACCGGTTAACTTCATCTCTAAAGGCCGGTACATATAACTCAGGATCGGCCCAACCTAGCTCACCGCCTTTTACTGCCGAGCCGGGATCTTCTGAATGAGCTTTAGCTAACTCAGCAAATGTCTTACGGCCGGAGATAATATCAGAACGATATTGGTCAAGTAGCTGCTTGGCTTTTTCATCGCTAAGAATGATGGAAGGCTTAATTAAGATATGGCGAGCATTAACTTCTGTCGAAGTGACCTTAGTTTGGCCGCGTTCGTCGATAATTTTAATAATGTGCAAGCCATTCGCACTTTTGAATGGGCCGATAATATCGTTGGCATTCGCCCCTTCAACCGCTTTGGCAAACAAGGTTGGCATATCGTTAACGCCCATCCAGCCCCAGTCGCCACCTTCAAGTGCTTTAGGGCCTTGTGATTCAGCAAGGGCGAGTTCGGTAAAATCTGCACCCGAACGCAGCTTGGTTACAATCGATTCAGCTTTATTATTGCTAGCTTCGATCTCGTTGGCGGTTGCATCATCACTGAGTTTTAACATGATGTGACCAATGCGGTATTCAAGTTGTTTACCCCCTTGGCTATTCATCATTTTCACTAGGTTATCAATTTCTTGTTCTGAAATGTTGATGCGACGTCTTACCTGAATCCTTGATACTTCTGAAATCAGTAGCTCTTCACGCACGGAGTGGCGAAACTCAGCATAACTAATTCCTTGTTCGGCAAGGCTTGCTTGTAATTCTGGTAAGGTTTGATTCTTGTCTTTAGCGATGCCTAGTATGGTCTGTTCAAGTTGAGCTTCGCTGATTTTCATCCCCAACTTTTCGGCCATCTGTACTTGTAAGCTATCTTGAATTAGCTTTTCTAAAATTTGTTTGTGTAAAACAGTTTCACTGGGCAACGGCTGTTGCTGCGCTTTATATTGGCGCTTAACCTGCTTAGATAAGGCTTTCACTTCACTGACCATGATCACATCTTGATCGGCAATAGCTGCCACTTTATCGACTTCTACTGGGGCGGCGTGAACGACTAAACTGCCTATAAGCAGTGAAGTGGATAACGTGTAGCTTAACAATTTATTGATCATCATTTTCTTACTTCGTTAGCAATGTTTATTTATTCGCAAATGGGCGGCCGTAGCCGAACAAACCTTGGTTTATATCTGAGCTGGCATTGTTGCCAAACCCAGCTAACCCTTTTAGCTCGATTTGCAGTTTGACGCCGCTGGACAAGTCATAGTTGTTCTTAATGTCGCCTATTTGCCCGTATGATGTTTTCATGTGTTGATCGTAGACTAAGCTAACTGACCAACAACAGTCTTCATATTTGACACCGAATAAGCTTTCAAAGAAGCGCTCGTTGTCGGTATCGTAATAATAACTTGTGATAGCGCTCCATTGATCGTTAAACGGCCAAGACGCCTTTACGCCAACCTGATTGATGCCACCCTTAATGTAGTTGTTTTCTGGGTTTTCAGGTGGTTTGACGTAACGATAATTCAGTTGCATCAGTTTGTTCCACGCCCAGCGACGCTCAAGTGTACTGTTACCTCGACTGATTTCACCGTCTTCGGTATTGACTTCAATACCACCATGGTAATACCAGTTATCAGCGAAGTTAAAATCGGTTTCGGCAACGAGAGAAGAGCGGTTACTGTCTTGCTTAACTAGATCGCCTACCAGATAAGTATCGGATTGATTGAAGTAGAACATTTGACCGATAGCGAGACGGAAACGTTCTTTAAAATTTTCATCCAGATAACCAGTAGATACGCCAAGGGTTATTTGATTAGCATCGGCAATGCGGTCAATACCAGAGTAGCGTTGCTCTCGAAACAAACCGTAATAGTCGAGTTGCAATGCGGAAGTATCGTATAAGCCGATATTGCGTTGATCACGGTGTGGGATATATAAATATTTAATTTGAGGAATCAATGTTTGCGTGTATTCACTTCCCCACATTTGGGTTTCGCGTTCAAAGTTAAGCCCCCCGTGCATTGAAAATTTTGGTAATGAACGAGTGACGCTTTTATCGAGATCACGATACCAAGCCTCTTTAACTGTATTCGGTATATCTTGTTCATAATGGGTAAGCATATAGCCAAGCTCGGTATTAAGGAACGCGGCTTGTGAATACAAGGGCACGATGACCTTAGGCTCGATATGGAAGCGAGAGCCCGTGTAAACATCATCGTTTTTATGATCAAACCTGGTTATTTCACTAAATAGGCTTGCTTCAATGTGGTTCCAATTCGTGGGGTAATAGCCGTTGAATGCTAATTTCGGCATCACTAAGTGCGGCGAGTCGCCACCAAGAACCTGAAAGTCTCTTACCTCAACTTCAGCATTCCAGTTTTTTTCTAGCCAAGATGCATTGGCTGTTCTTAATAATTGGTTATCGGTGCGAGAGCCAACTGTTGAGCCAAGATCGTTAAAATAGTCATCATCACTCACTTTGGTATAGGTGCCGTTAAAGCGAAAATGCTCACCCACGCGGGAACTATTCTTCCAATGGTAAAGGTATCGGTCTTGGTGTAGCTTTTTATCGTTATAGAGATATTCAGCGTTTAACTGGCCACGGCTGGTTGCTGTTAAATAACGGTATTCCCCTAGTGCTTGTACACCACGATTAACCATAGATTTTAGGGTGATAGTGGCATCTTGATTTGGTGCTATGTTCCAATATATGGGCTGTTCTAAGGTAATCCCGTTATCTGAACTACTAGAAATGCTGGGCACAAGTAAACCAGATTTACGGTTTGAGCCGATCGGATAAGTAAAATAAGGGAAATAAAAGATAGGCACATCAAACAGTCTAAATGTGGCATGTTTTGCTGTGGCTATTTCTTCTTCGTTATCAATTTCTAAATGCTTGGCTCTGACTTCCCAAGTTTTATCGCCAGGTGGGCAAGAGGTATAACTGGCTTGATAAAGGTTGTAATGTTCGCGGTCAATGACTTCTAGCTCTTTGGTATCACCACGTCCACCTTTGCCATGGAATTGATATTGAGTATCAAATGACGTGGCCGAGTCATTACTTAAATCAGCATCTATCTGAGTACCACTGACGGTTAGTTGACCATCGGTGAAATTGATGTTGCCTTTGGCCTGAGCTTTTTGAGTTTCGCTATTGTAAGTTAACTCATCACTATTAAGGGTTTTAATGCCTTGAATGACTTTTACATTGCCTTGATAAGTGAAGGTTTTGCCTTGGCTTGATGTGGTATCTGAATACACTTCAACTTGCGTTTGGCTGGGATCTTGATCCGGTGCATCAACCACCTCAGGCACATAAGCATAACAACGTTGAGTCAAAGGAAGATCGGCGATGGTCACCACATTGCTTTCGTTTAAACTATTGTCGGTTGCGTTAACATATGCACTTGGGGCAATAAGGGTGCCCATGATGACAAGTGTCCGTTTTATCATTGAAATTCTCTAATCGCAAAAATCAAGCTCTACAGGAGCATCGCTAGGTATGACAGATTAACCATCCGTGGCCAAGCAATATGGTGATTCTCTATGATAAAGCAATCGGCCAAGCTCGCCAACTCAGTTAAGAGAAATGGTGATATTTTTATGCTGATAATTGCTTTAATGCCGCGCGGTTTGTCACAATACCGCCATCTGAATGATAAGGAAGTAAAATATGTGGGGCAAATTACTGGGCGGCTTTTTTGGCTATATGTTAGCCCACCATATTATTGGCGCGCTGATTGGTATTTGGCTGGGGCACAAGTTAGATAAAGCTGTCGGCCAATCGGGGCGTTTTCGGGCCAGCTTGCTTAAAGCAGCACAACAATCAGCGCAGCGCCAGCAGCAATTATTTTTTCATGCCACCTTTTCGGTTATGGGGCATATAGCCAAATCCAAAGGGAGGGTGACCGAAGCTGAGATAGGCGTAGCAACCTTATTAATGGATCGCCTTAACTTGGACGCGCAACATAAACAAGCCGCACAAGAGGCGTTTCGCCAAGGTAAACAAGCTGACTTTCCACTTGAGCAGACCTTAACTGAATTTGTGGCGAGCTGTCGTGGCCGCAGTAATGTGTTGCAAATGTTCTTAGAAATCCAATTACAGGCAGCTTATGCCGACGGTGAGCTACACCCTAATGAGCAGCAGGTGTTAGAACGAGTGGCGCAGGTGCTGGGTTTTAGTCAACAAGATTTATTGCGTTTGATTTCTATGCTTGAAGCTGAAATTAAGTTTCACCGTCAAGGTAGAGCCGGTCATTCTGTTAATCGACAGCAACAATTAGGTGATGCTTACCAGCTATTAGGGGTGACCGAAACGGCGTCTATGGCAGAAGTGAAAAAAGCTTATCGTAAACTGATGAATCAACATCATCCTGACAAGCTCGTTGCCAAGGGATTACCGCCCGAAATGATGGCGATGGCTAAAGAAAAAGCACAAGATATTCAGCAAGCCTACGAACTAATCAAACAAATGAAGGGGTCGGCATAACCTATCACAATTGATTAGTCGCAGTCGTACGCCCTAAATCACTCGGTTGCTTGGCTTGTGTTGGTAAAAATCCTCGATGTTTTTGCTAAGTTGTTGGCTCAATGCATTTAAACTTTGTTCACTGGCCCAAGCTATATGGGGCGTCATGATAAAGTTAGGCAGTGACAACAAAGGCACCAGAGGATTGTCTTGGCGCAGTGGCTCAACACTTGCTACATCGGTTGCTGCGCCCGCTATTTGGCCTTTTAAGATCGCAGTTGCTAAGGCATGTTCATCAACCAAAGGGCCTCTGGCGGTATTGATTAACAAAGCACTGGGCTTCATTTGTTCAAATTCGGGTTCGCTAAATAGATCTTGAGTGGCGGGCGTTAATGGGCAATGCAAACTGATTATATCTGCTTGCTGTAGCACCTGCGTAAACGCAGTTCGCCCCGCTCTTATTTCAACTTGATGCTTGTGCTCGGCGAGCAACACCTTCATGTCTAAAGCCTGCGCAATTTGCGCCATTTTTTGTCCTAACGCGCCGGCACCTATTATGCCTAAGGTTTTACCCGCAAGGTTTTCGATTGGATAGTCGGTAAAACAAAAGTGCGGGCTTTGTTGCCAGCGACCTGCTTGTACATCGCGACAATAAGGGAGCAATTGTTTTAATAAGGCTAGCATCAAAGTGAGGGCATGCTCGGGCACCCCTTGGTCGGCATAGTGGCGCACGTTATAAACGGCGATATTGCGTTGTTGGCAGGCAGCTAAATCAATGTTGTTGGTGCCTGTCGCGGCGGCCACAATCAATTCTAAGTTTGGACAAGCATCGAGCAAGTTTGCACTAATCGCTACTTTATTGGTAATGATGACGTGGGCTGATTGGGCCCGAGTAACAAGATCATCTGTGGTGGTGTTTAAGTATTCTTGCCATTGATGAGGTATATCAGGGCGCTGAATTTTAATATGAGTTGGGATAGTTGCGCGATCGAGAAACACGACTTGTTTATTCATTGAAAGCTCTCTTAATTACTAGCTAGCTGCCAGTTTTTTTACCCGTTAAATTAATAGCCAAGACTTTTGGTCCAACCATTGATGTATTTGCCTATGTCCTCGTCAATAAATGAGCTAGTTAATGCCAATTGACGAAAGCTGCGCTTACCACTTTTCTGGGCTGCTTGGGCTCGTACTTCTTGAAGCGGGCTAATTTGTTGCGGTGATGTTTGGAAAATATCTAATACGGGGATGCTAATCCCACTCAAATCATTCGCTAAGGCTTGATTTTCAGAGGTAGACAATTGGTTTGCAGCCAACAGCACGATGGCATCAGGCAAAGGGGAAAGCTGTTGGCGATATAGTGAAAGCATAGTTACAGCCATATTTTGCTCGGCGATCATGACGGCATGACCAGATTGAGTTTCGGGTAGTTGCGCTATCGCAGCAAGTCGCTCGGCCGTTTCGGTCAAGTATTGCTCATATTGCTGAGCTTTTTCTTCAGGACTACCATTTAAAATCAACTTTCGCTGCGGTAACAGGGTAATCACGTGCCAGCCTTTGCGGGTGAGGGTTTTATGCATCTGCGTTTTACGCAGGTCAAAAGGAACCGAGTCCCACTGCGGCTGAACTAATACATAACCTTTTGTCGGGCTGTGTTGTGATTGATGTACAACGACGGTGATTTGCTTGTCAGGATCCAGCTCAATGGTGTTTTCAGGTAGATAAGTTTGGGTTAAGTCTTGGCTTAATAACTGGGTTTGACTGGGCGGTTGTGGCCATTTGTCGAAATCATTTGCACTGGACTCACTTGGGGGATCCGCTTGCTCGGTGACCGGATTTGCGTCATCAACGGGGTCGCTTGGTGTTTCTTCAGCAAAACTAATCACAGAAAATAACGAGCTAAACAGCATGATGAGTAAATATCTACGGGCAAAATACACGATAAACCTGACTTAAAATACAAGGTGCTTGCTTTTCAAACTAAGTGGATTTTACGTAAAGTGCAAGGAAATGATCTAAAGACGTGTTTGCCAATCGCTATATCATTAGAGTCGTGATATAGCGATTGGAATGAGGATTAATTAGTTTTGGGTTGAAACAATAAAGCGCAATGAATCGAGTTTAACTTGAGTATGATTTAGTAAATCAGCGGATTGATTTAATAAGTCTGTGACAAATTGTATCTCTTCCTCACGAATACTTGGATTGATTGATTTTAATGCTTCTAGGCGTGCTTTATCAGCTCCAAGTTGTTGCTCCATTTTAGTTATGGCTGTTGCAACAATCTGCTGCATTTGTGCTTTTGCAAGTTCTTCGGCTTGGCTAATCAGTTGATGGATAAATGTCTGTGATGCATTCACCAATTTGCTGCCCAGATGACGATTAACGGGAGTGAGTTGCTTGTTAAATGTATCAAACGCGACATTAGCTGCTAAGTTATTGCCATTTTTATCTAATAAGATCCTTACCGGCGTGGTAGGCATAAAGCGCTGCAGTTGACTGTGCTCACTGGCTGGTGCTTCGACTACATAAATCAGCTCTAATAAAATTGAGCCAGCGGGTAAGGCTTTATTTTTAAGTAAACACACAGCGGTAGAGCCAGTGTCTGAACTTAAAATAATATCCATGCCGCCGCGGATCATGGGGTGCTCCCAGCTTAAATAGTGGACATCATCTCGACTGAGTGCGGTTGCACGATCAAAGGTTACCGTTGCCCCGTCATTAGGCAGGCCGGGCATATTGGGAACAAGCATATGCTCACTTGGGTGCAGGACTAAACAGTTCTCACCCTTGTCGTCTTGGTTAACACCGATAATATCAAACAGTTTGAGCGCAAACAGCGGAAACTCGGGTTTATCGTCTTCAGCTTGCAGTTTTTCTAGCACGCTACTGTTGCTAAGTATGCCTGAAGAGTTTAGCTCCAACAGTTTATCGCGGCCTTGCTCCATTTGTCGGCGCAGGTTTTGTTCTTGTGCTTGAGTTGAATTGATCAATTCTGCAATGGCGGCGTCATCCGGTTTATCCGCAGCTAAAAGAGTTAACAATTCGGCTTTATGTTGCTCAAAAATAATGCGAGCGGCAGGACATGTAAGCTCAAACGCATTAAGGCCTTGGTGATACCATTGTTGCAACAAGGCTTGCGACGTACCTTCAAGGTAGGGGACGTGGATCTCTATGTCATTTTTTTGCCCGATACGGTCTAAGCGGCCAATGCGTTGCTCTAACAAATCTGGGTTAATTGGTAAATCAAATAACACTAAGTGGCGAGCAAATTGGAAGTTACGTCCTTCAGAGCCGATTTCAGAACAGATCATTACTTGAGCGCCGGCTTCGGTTTGAGCAAACCAAGCAGCTGCGCGATCTCGTTCAATTATCGATAAGCCTTCATGAAATACCGTGCCGCGAATGCCTTCGCGGGTGCGCAGTATTTCTTCTAAGGCGAGGGCGGTTTGTGCCTTGGCACAGATCACTAACACCTTATCTTGTTTGTTGGCCTTAAGTAGTTCAAGTAGCCAATCGATTCTAGGGTCAAAGCTGCACCAAGATGATGACGCGCCTTCAAACTCTTGGAAAATTTCTTCAGGGTATAAAAACTGCTTCGCTTTGGTTTCGATAGGGCTGCTGGCTGACATCATTTGGCCAACCTTGATCGCCGTTTTATACTGCTCTGGAAGCGGTAAGGCAACAGGATGGTAATGACGTTTTGGGAAGCCCTTTATCGATGCGCGAGTGTTTCTAAATAGGATTCGACCGGTGCCGTGGCGATCTAACAGTTGAGCAATTAGCTGGTGGCGAGCTTGGTCTTGCGCTTGGTCATCGCCATCTTGTATCGTCTTAATGAGCTCAGAAATATCTTGTTCAGCCAATAATTCTTGCAATTTGCTAATCGCTGACGCGGGTAAATCTTCGTTGCTGGTGAGGATATTCACCGTATCAGCAACTTCTTTATATTGCGCTTCTTCGGCCACGAATGCTTGGTAATCATAAAAACGGTCAGGGTCGAGTAAGCGTAACCGAGCAAAGTGACTTTGGTGGCCTAGTTGATCCGGCGTTGCCGTTAATAGCAACACACCTGACGTGGCCTGAGCTAATTCTTCAACAATCTGATATTCGCGACTTGGCTGCGCTTCATCCCATTCTAAATGGTGGGCTTCGTCAACAACGAGTAAGTCCCAATCTGCTGCTAATGCTTGCTCAAAGCGACGACGCTTTTTACGCAGAAAGTCTAAACTACATAATACCAACTGCTCGGTTTCAAACGGGTTATCGGCTTCGGCAAAAGCTTCAATACAACGTTCTTCGTCAAAGATGCTAAAGTGCAGGTTAAATCGGCGCATCATCTCAACTAGCCATTGATGAGTGAGGGTTTCTGGCACCAGAATAAGTACGCGCTTGGCACGATTAGAAATCAACTGTTGGTGGATGATTAAGCCAGCTTCAATGGTTTTGCCTAAACCTACTTCATCAGCCAGTAATACGCGCGGCGCATGACGTTTGCCCACTTCCTCGGCGATATAGAATTGGTGGGGGATCAGATCAACTCGTGCTCCCATTAGGCCGCGAAGTTCAGATTGCTGCTGCTGATGCTGATGCTGTAATGCTCGGTAGCGCAACACAAAGTGTTCGGTACGATCAATTTGGCCGGCAAACAGTCGGTCTTGAGGCTTATTAAACTTAATAAAGTTGTTAAGCATGGTTTCACGCAAGCTAACCGCTTCTTGGTTATCGGTACGTGTACCTATATAGGTGATTAAGCCATTTTCTTCTTCTATGTCACTGACAATAAGTGACCAGTCTTCATGACTAAGTACTTCATCACCAATGTTAAACATCACGCGGGTGACAGGTGCATCATCTTTCGCATAATTTCTATTTTCCCCAGAGGCGGGGAAAAGCAAGGTGACGACGCGTCCTTCTATGGCAACGACGGTGCCCAAGCCTAAATCTGATTCTGTATCGCTAATCCAACGCTGACCTAATGCAAAAGACATTAATTAATACTCTCCGAATGCCATGGCTAAAAAAAGGCGGCTATGTTACCTAAAGCAACCCATTTGCTAAAGCTAAAAATGGGATCTGCATCATTAATCCAATTAGCTGGAAATGTTCGAGATAAATAAAGCGTAGTTAATCCAACGATAGTTAAAAGTCGGCAAACAAATTCGAATCCCAAAAAGACAGATTAGTGACTGAATTGGATGCTTTTTGAGCAAAAAATAAAAAATAGAAAAAAGTTCAAAAAAAGCCTTGCGCCGAAAACGAATCTCCCTATAATGCGCATCCACTGACACGGCA